>JAVXWK010000655.1:0-9305 GCA_032230575.1 Pseudonocardiales bacterium
CCAGCCGCAAGCCCAGCGCGCGGATCTCCCACGGCCACCGACACCGCACCAGCGAGCAACGCACCGATGCCCTACCAGTAGCGGCGGAGCGACTGCTTCGGCCACAACGGGACGAGCTGCCCAGGTAGGTGTCCCACGTCCCGCCGGGGTCATTGCTGCACGTACACGCGTCGACGAACCCACCCCGACCCGTCCACCAAGGCTGTCCTGCCCCTGGTTCGCCAGGACAGGTCCGCGCGGCGAGGTGGCCGTGTGTCACTGAGACAACACACTGCTGCGGGCAGCTCGAAACAGTCGGGCGGTCACGTTGCCGCGGCCAGCACGAGGTGTGTGGATAGTGTGCAAGTCGCCCCTCGGACACTGGCTTTATCCCTACCAACGGGCCGGATGCTCGCATCGAGCATCCGGCCCGTTGCGTTGTAGTGGCCTCAGTGGAGCCGTTGTCGTGCTTGCTCCACTTGCCGTGGCCGGTCACTGCCCAGGCGTCGCCGCCGTCACCGGCCGGGCCGGAGTTGCCGCCGCGCGTCCAGCTCTGGTTCCACGCGTCACCGGTCATGCCCGCCGTCGACATCGACGCCGTGGAATGGCTACTCCGCAAGCTCTACCGCTGATTCACCGACCCCAAGCGGAAGCTGCCCACCGGACTCACCCTCGCGCACATCGCTGACGACGAACTCGACGAGTTCGCGGACCACTTCGCCGAAACCCATGGGTGCCGTCGCCGCCCTCGCCGCTCACGCGCCACGCGCGTCCGCCCGACGCAACACCGGCGTCACCCACGCCATCACCACACCACCCAGAACCACCACCACACCAGCCGCAAGCCCAGCGCGCGGATCTCCCACGGCCACCGACACCGCACCAGCGAGCAACGCACCGAGCGGCTGCCCCGCACCCCACGCCACCATCCTGGCCGTCGTGTTCACCCGCGACTGCAGTTCCTCCGGACATACCTTCTGCCGATAGGTGATCCCGTTGATGACCACGACGGCCTGCGCGACGCCCCAGTACACCGCCGCCGCACACGTCAGCAGCCAGTGCCCGCTCACCAACACCAGCAGTCCGCCCAGCACCGACAACGGCAACGCCCTCAACGCCACGCGCGCCTCGCCCCACCGCTCGGTCAGCCACGGCAGCAACCGGGACGCGATGATCGCCCCCAGACCCCAGCAACTGAACAACGCGGCGAGCCTGACATCACCGCGCGGCGCGACGTCCAGCACGCGGTCCGCGAACGGCACCAGCACCGCGCTCCACGCGCCGCTCGCCACCGAATGCGCGGCACCCACCAGCGTGAGCGTGCGAATGACCGGCTCGTGCCACAGGAACCGCAACCCCTCCCGAACATCGCCGACGAGCTCGCCCGCCCCTCGCACCGGCCGTGGATTGGCCATGCTGCTCTTGATGCCGCGCAACAACAACGCCGAACCCACACCGGTCAGCGCGTTCACGGCCAGCAGCGCCGCCGGAGCCACAACCGCCACAAGCAGACCCGTCAGGCCGGGCACGACGAGCTCCACCACGGTCGTGCGCCCGTAGAGCGTCGAATAGGCGGGGGTCAGCCGGTCCTTGCCCACCAACGCGGGCAGCGCACCGAAGTTCGCGGCGTCGAAGAACACGAACGCCGTCTGCGCCGCGAACGCCACAGCTACGACGTGCGGCGCGACCAACGCGCCCGCGAACCACGCCAGCGGCACGCTCAACAGCACCGCGGCCACCGCCAAGGCGGCGTGGGTCTTCGCGCTGGGGCAGTTCTCGAACGGCCTGGCCAGTGGCCTCCTGGCGGTGTTCGGCATCAGCTCCGCGATCCGGCACCTGGACGAGCGCGTGCGCATCCGGGTGGTGGCGGCGTCCTCCGCGATGTGGATCGTGCCCGCCCTCGTCGGCCCAGCGGCCACCTTGGGCCTGGAGCACCTCGTGGGGTGGCGCTGGACCCTGCTGGTCCCGGTTCCGTTCATCCTTTTCGGACGGTTGCTCGTGGTGCGCGCCGTCCGCAACGATCCACCGGACGAGTCCGCGCACCATCCGCTGGCCCGTACGCTCCTGATACCTGTGGGCGCCGCAGGAGTTGTGCTGAGCTCGGGCTGGTGGCCTGTTGCGATCACCGGAGCCGTGGTCGCCCTGGTCGGAATGATCACGATCCTGCCCACTGGCACCGCTCGGTTCAGCCGGGGAACCCCCTGCGGCGCTGGGCACGATGGCGTTGTTCGCGGTCGGCTACTTCGGTGCGGACAGCCTGATCACCGTGCTGCTGACCTCCGGCCTGCAGATGAGTCTCGGGATGGCGGCGGTCGTCCTGAGCGCCGCTCCACTGGGCTGGGGAGTGACCAGCCTGCTCGCCAGCCGGTTCTCCGCGACACGGGCGAAGTACCGCTTTCCGGCGATCGGTCTCGGCCTGGCGGCGCTGGGAACGGCGGTGCTGGCGATCGGACTGGTCGTCGCCCTTCCGTTCGCGGCGGTGGTCATCGCGTGGGCGGTGGGCGGAATCGGTGTCGGACTGGCGTATCCGGGCCTGTACATCAAGGCGACGACGGCCGGCTCGAGCGGCTTCACCGCGGCGCAGCTGGCCGCCGCGGTCATCACGGCCGAGTGCACAGGACAGCTCCTGGGTCGCGCGATCGGCGGCACGCTGAGCAGCGCCGGCGACTCCAGCGGCCTGCTGGCCTCCTACCTGCTGTTCGCCGTCGTCCTGGCCGCGGCAGCTGCAGTGGCGGGCCGTACGTCGACCGCCGGCCTGGACACCGGCGCGCCGGACAGTTGACCATCCCTGGTGTGAGACGCCAACCTCGATCGCATGGGCGCAACGGGATCGCGGCTGGTTTTCGGTTCAGTGGCCAAGGAATACACGCGGCACCGGCCTGGCTACCCGCCTGAGGCGGTGTCCTGGGCGGCGGGTCTCGACCGCGCCGGACGGGTGCTCGACCTCGGCGCCGGAACGGGAAAGCTCACCGCGACCGTAGTAGCGGCAGGACACGACACGATCGCGGTGGAGCCGGACCCGGCGATGCTGGCCGAACTGTCAACTGTGGTCCGGGCCGCGACCGCGCTGGCGGGCTCGGCGGAGGACATCCCGCTGCCCGACGAAGACGTCGACGCCGTGCTGGCCGGCCAGGTGCTGCACTGGGTGGACCCGGACCTGGCCTATCCGGAGATCGCCAGGGTGTTGCGGCCGGGCGGAGCCGTTGCGGGACTGTGGAACTCCGACGAGCTCCGCTGGATCGAGCGGCTGGACCAGGAGGGCCTCAGCGGCCCCGAGGCGGAAGTCGACTGGAGTGGGTTCTTCCCAGCCGAGCTCTTCACCGGCGAAGAGCACTGTTCCTTCACGAATCCCCAACCGTCACACAGTCGATTCGCTCATGAGGACGGTCGCCACACATTCCACGCTGCTCGTCGTCGATGACGACGAAAGACGAGCGAGGCTACATGTGCAACCTGTCGATGCCCCGGCCCAACGCCTGCTCCACCAGGTCCTTGCCGGCCAGCCTCGACACGAAGCGCACCGGGTACTCACGCCTCAGCAGGTACTTCCACTCCACCGTGAGGATGCGCCTGAGGCACTCTTCGAGCAGCCGGGGCTGCAGCAGCACATCGCCCGCGGTGGAGGCGATCGCCCTGCGCTCGCCGATCTGCTCGGCGCCCTGTGCCAGCGGAACGCACACGACGTCGTTCCGATCCCGGACGACCACATGAGACTGGCGGAACCACTGCGGAGATCCCCAAGGTGGTCCGCCGACTCGTAGGGCAGCACACCGGCAGCCATATGACCTGGCAGGAAGTTGGTGAACAACAACGGACCCCCACTGCCCGCTGACGCTGAACGATCTCCGGAGTACCCCATCACCAGAAGCTACGACGTCACCCCGACAATTCCGGGCACCCCCTCCACGGCCACGTCGCAGCAGGAGTTGGCTCCCCGCACCGACGTTCGCCTGTGCGGACCGAGCTACTCGATGATCTCGGGGACCAGTGAGAACCCAGACTTCCCACCTGATCGAAGGGCGCTTCCTTGCAGTTGCTGTGGTGGCAAGGAGACCACTCCGCGTCGTATGGGAGAGCGAACCCGGCCCACCCTGGCCTGCTCGAGCGCGAGTGCGGAGTTCTGGTACCCCACACTCAGCGGGGCTCGGAGGTGACATCCCGCTCGCCTCGTAGCTCGGTGTTGATCGCCCGGCTGGTCAGCTACCAGCCGGGCCAATTCCGTCTGCCGGGTAGGGAAACTCTTCAGGCTCCTGGAGGTCGGGTTCGACGTACGACCTGAGTGCCGCGTCGGTCACCGCGTAGCCCCAGTTCACCAACTGGTGGCGCGTGGCCGGGCGCAGGCGGGCAAGCCGGGTCGGGATGGCGGCGAGCTTGCGCGTGGCGGCCAACGGGCAGAGCAGACTTCGTTGGGAGGCGGGGAACTCGCTGCGATCGCTGTTGATCGCCCAGAACGCACCGAACCGCTTCTGCTCGGCCAGCAGGCCGACGACCTGGCGCCGGCGCAGCCGGCGAACCTGGACGTCCACGGTCTCCAACACGCGAATGGTGCCACGGATCCAGTCGCGAGCCGGGCTCTTCGGTTCTCCGAACGTGCCGCCTCCGTCACTCACGTAGACCTGTTGGCAGTTCTTGACGACCGGTTCCAGGCCGAGGTTGTCGTACACACCTCCGTCGGTGAGGTGCATCGTCCTGCCCGCGACCTTCAGCAGCATCGGCGAGAGCACCGGAGGAAACGCCGAGCTCGCCGCGACCGCGTCGGCGAGTCGCAGGGTGGGGTTGATGATCGGCGGAGTGCGCCAGTCGCGCATGTACTCCTTCGTGAACCGCCACAGCACGCCGTTGGACAGGTTGGTCGCCAGGATGACGAACCGAGGGCCGTTGTCCTTGTCCGGCAAGGACTGCAGCGTGGCGCCGTGGAAGAGGTGCTCGTCGTAAGCGTCGGCCACGCGGCGGGCGATTCGTCCCGGCCACAGTCCGGTGAGCACGGCACGGACGTCAATGGCGTTGTCGGCGAACGCGAGCAACGGCCGCTCGACGAGCTCGTGGAACCTGGTGGCGGTGCCCTCGACGAAGTCCAGGTCCTGCCAGACCTGGCCGAGCAGGGCCGCCACGATGGAGCCGCCCGAGACGGAGGCGACATCGGTGAGGCCGGCCAGCCTGCCGGTCTCGTTGAGCCGCCGGAGCGCTCCGACGTGGAAGAGCGCGGCACGGAACCCGCCGCCCGAGAGGCTGAGCCCGACTCGATCCGGGTCAGGGACTTCGTTGCTGGTCATGGTTCATCTCGATTCCCGGCTGGTCAGGTCAAGCGGACGAGGATGCCCTCCGCGCGGGTGCCGTCTCGTCCTTGTTTGGGCAGCCGCACCTGGTACGCGTCACCGGCGTTTGCGACCAGGTCGGTCACGTGCTCGGTCGCGTAGTTCAGCGCGAAGGTCGGCTTTCGCTGCGACACGATGACTCTGGCGAGCGCGGCGCTGTCGGGATGACCGAACGTCGCTCCATTGGTGGAGATCAGCCATTGGCGGGAGCGGATTCGCTCGCACAGCTTGGTGCTGGTGTTCCGCCGGGAGCCGTGGTGCGACATCTTCACCGCGGTGAAGTCATGGACGCCCGGACCCAGCCGGTCGAGACCGATCAGCAGCTCCTCGGCGTGCGCGTCCCCGGTGAGCAGGACGCTGCGTCCGCCGTATCGCGCGATCAGGGTGATGCTCGCTCTGTTCGCCGGGCCGCTGTCCCTGCGATAGGGCGTCTTCGCCAGCAGCTCGGCGTCGAAGCCGAGCAAGTCCGTGCGCTGCCAGGACTTCTTCTTGATCGGAGCCCCCTGTCCCGGCACGATGCCAGCTTTGCGGCAGGCGTCCTCCCAGTTCTTCACCAGGCTTTCGAGAGCTTGACGAGTGGGACCGAGCACCGTGAGCTCCAGCCCGCCCGCGAGCATCCTGACCGGCGGTGGCCCTGTCTCCGGCAGCTCGACGGGGTTGCCCCGAAACGCCTTGTTCCAGCGCCTGGGATGCGCTTGCAATGCCTCGGTCAGCCGTTCTCCGTCCGGCCCGCCGAGCAGGGCAGCGGTCGCGTTGAGGCCTTGCAGGTGTGCCCATCCGTTGAACCACACGTCCTTGAACAGCGGTACGCGCCGGTGGTCGGACAGCAGCGACACCACGCCCTGGATGTGGTCGGCGTCGACGTGCGTGACGACCAGCAGCTCGACCCGGTTCGTCTTGCCTGGCAACGCGGCGATCCGCTTCTCGAGCTCCGGTACGAGGGTGGGGATGGTGTCCTGCGGCCCGCCGTCGATCAGCACGTGGTGCAGGTCGCTGGGCTCGCCGTAGGTGATCCACAGGCAGTCACCGCGCTGCGCGGGTAACACCTCGATGATGAACATGTCACACCGTCCAATCCGTGTTGCCGCAGACGGTCAGCCCCAACGCGGCCGGCAAGCCGTCGCGCACGGCCGCCCGGCGGAACGCCGTCATGACCTCACCGATGGGTTGCGGCTGCCGGTCTGGATCGCGCAGCACCTGCGCGAGCCGTTGTGCCAGAGCGGCCGCGTGGATGTTGAGCAGCACCGTGAGGCTCGTGAAGACAAGACCCGCGTGATACTTGAGGAACCGCGTCGCGAAGCCCGCGGGGTTGGCCTTGTTTCCCGTGGTGTCACAACCGAACAGCACCACCACTGGATGAGTCTGATGACCGCCCGTCACATAGCGGGGGCTGATGCGGCCTCGCTTCAGCGTGTTCTTCGAGATCTCCAGCGTCGCATCCTCGTTGCTGGTGTGCGGCATCAGCAGCAGGAGGTCGGCGGGAGCGGACTCGATCGCCGTGATCCACGTGTCCCAGTCCTTCGCCTCCACCGCCGCCGCGTCGAGAAGCTCGCGGATCTTCTTGACTGCGGCCGGTGGCACCTTCGTGCTGGCACCGAACACCGCGTGTTTGGCGGTGAGGCGGCGGTCGTGCCCCCTGGGATCGGCGAGCACCAGGAACCTGTCGTCGAGGTCGCCACGAGCGGGGTCGTAGTAGATCCGCTCGATGGTCTTGCTCATGCCCCAGAACGCGGCCGGGCACACGATCTTCGTGTCTTCGGACCCGGTGCCGCAGTCCGATCCACAGGTCGAGCCGTCAACCAACCAGGACGGGCACATCTTCGCGTCGTCGTCCGGTGCCGCCCTGTCGTAGACGAGTTCGAGGGGCAGGAACCACTCACTGCGCGAGCTCACGATCTGAATCCGTTGTGCGGTGGCCATCTCGACGTCGAGCTTGGTCAGCTCCTCCAGCAGGTCCTTGCCGTCCACCGCGATGTCGATCAACAGTTTCCGCGTCTTCTCCGGCAGCTCCCTCTTGGTGGACCTCAGGAGCGCGGCCTCGCCGATGCTCTTGCGCAGCCGCCCGCTGGCATTCTCGATCTCCTCCTTGCTGTTCACATAGGTATGTCCGCTGCTGTTCGCGATGAGAGTGCCGACGTCCTTCGGATCGTGGTTGGCGAACAGGGCGACGTCGAACGCGCGCCGGTCGTCCAGCCCGGTCAGGTCGCGACGGATCATCGCGATCTCCTCCAGGCGGGCGGTTTCACCGACCACTCCACTGAGGACAGCGGTCTGCAGCAAGCGGTTGCGGTGCAGCACGAGGATGCGCGCCGACGCTTCCCTCGCCCGGGCAGGAATCTTCAACGGGAACCGCACGGTCGCCGAACGGCCGACGCGCGGCAGGTCCAGTTCTGCGCGCATGGGCTCGCCGCGCGGTGTCGTCGGCACCACGACGACTGTCACCCGGACCGACGTGATGTCCGGGGTCACGAACCCCAGCTCGTCGTTGGACAACTCCCCTGCTGCCAGAGCGGCTTCGTCGGCAGGGCCGATGAAGACGTGGACCGTGTTCTCTCCGCGCACGAACGTGTTGCGGCTCGGCGACTGCGACTCGATCTGGCACTGCAGCCAGCGCACCTCGGACACCTCGTCGATCGCCCTGCCCGCTGCGGCGATCTCCGGTCCGATGTCTGCCGCTTCGTGCTTCTCGCCGCGGAACCAGCCCTCCGACAACTTCTCCAGTTGCCTGCTGGCCTGCGTGATGCGTCGTGCAGCTACGCCCTTGCCGATCCTCGACGCGGTCTGGCCGAGACCGTTGGCGATCCGGCGTGTCATGACGGGCAGCGTCAGGTCGCTCAGCACGTCGACCTCGCCCGTGATCAACACATTCCGCCCGAGGGCCGCCGTGAGCGCCGCGTCGAACGGGTGGGCGTGCGAGAGTTCGCGCAGGAGCCGGCCGATCACTCCGGCCAGCGACCGGTGCGTCCGATGGCCCGCGAGTGCGGCGACCGAGGCCGAAGTGGCGGCCCGGAGCAACGCCAGCTGGGCGTCGATGATCGGCCACGCACTCGATGACCCGTCGAGCACGACCACGGCGTTGGCGAGCGATCCGGTTCTGGCCACGAGTTCACCGACCTGGTCGAGAGGCGCGACGACGAAGAGCACGTCGACCGCCATGGGGGCCATCGCGACATCGTGGAGGTCGACCTGGGCGCTGGGCAGGCGGCCGGCCTTCGCCACTGCGCTCTTCGCGGGCAACGGTGCACCGAGCACCCCGACGCGCAACGGCCACAGCCACGGCCTGCGCCGCAAGGCCCCCGGCGGCCTGGCGACCGGAAGCACTGCCGACGAGACGCCGGATGCCTTGAGCAGCAACGGGATGATGTCGCCGGGGATGACGTTGCCCTCCACCGCCAGCCGGTCGGCGGGCACCGGGCGCACCAACTGCAGGGCCGAGTGGACCTGCAGCCGTGCAGGAGCCCGCCACACCAGAAACCCGCTCGGCCGCGTTTCCGGAACAATCCCGGCCGCCACCAGAGCGAGTCCCGCGTCGGCTTCCGGCAGACCGCTCGCCCATTGGTTGACGTCCGCACCGGAAAGCGGCGGGGATTCATCGACAGGCGCCATGACTGGTGGTCGCGTCTCCTGGACCGAGTGATACAACATGCACCCGAACGGAGCAGCACGGATGGCGCCGACTTGCGCCGATCACCCAGTGCGACCAACAGGTGGCGGAGTGGCGATTCACCCGTATGCGAGCACCGAGTGCGCTAACAGCCATTCGAAACAAACGACATCCGCTGTACGACAACGCCACGCACTGGTGCCGCCGCGGTATTTCGCGACCTTTTTCAGCCCAACGCGCGTGGAATGCGTGAGGAGGACGCGATGTCGGATCGCGAAAAGGGTTATGACTTCACGCTGCTGACCGGTCCTGGCGGCGGCGCTCCCGTCACGATGGACTTCCGGCTGCAGCACATGCTGGCTCGCCGGCAACACGGGCAGAACAAGCCGGTGTCCGCGTCCACCAGC
>JAVXWK010000697.1:0-4156 GCA_032230575.1 Pseudonocardiales bacterium
TCGACACGCCGGCGTGGCGGGCGACCTCTTTGATCGTGATCATGCCCGCCCTTCGGATCGCGTCGACTGGTGGCGATCATCGTAGTGCGGGGCGGGCGAACCGGTGCGCGGCCGGTTTTCTCAGCGCATCGTGACGGCGCGCCAGGTCCGGGCGCCTTGGTCCGGCACTGTTTCCCGGTACCAGTCGACGATGCGCTGCCGTCCGGAGTCGGTGATGTGATAGCCGAGGTGCTCGCCGACCGGAGGCCGGACGAGATGGGAGTCCAGCGCCCGCTGGATCGCGTCCCGCTGGCAGAGGCTGTCGAGCAGCCACGGCCACACCATGCCCTGGGCGACCATCCACAGCACCCGCAGCAGTGCCGTCTCCGGGTGTTCGGGAATCGCGTTCCGCGAATGTCCTGCGGCGGTTTCGTTGCTCACGGCGACCTCACCCCCTTGTGCTCACCAGGTAATACGGTTCGTGCCGCACCCCGGTTCATGTCGGTGGACATTCATCGCGATTCCTTGATCACTCAACGTGCAGAGCCTCGGCTGGGGCAACCTCGACTTCATCCTGCGGGCCGGAAAATACGCCCCGGCCAAGGACATCACGTTCAACGTCCAGACCTCCGGCGGCTATCGGGGGGCACCACGTCGTGTTCACGATCTGGCAGGCTTCGCACCTCGACCAGACCTACATGTGGTGCAGTGACGTGAACTTCGGCTGGAGAACCGGCCCGGCGCCGCGATGCGCCGGGCCGGTCTTCACCGGATCACCGGCCGGTGATGCCGAAGAACTCGAGGGCGGAGGCGGCCATGCCGGCCGACGGCAGGCTGTGCCCGGCGCCCTGGACGCTGTAGGCCTCGACCCTGCCGGCGTAGCGGCGGCGGTCCCAGCCGGGACGTGGGGTGTCGGTGGACGTCGGTGTCTGGCTCAGGCCGGCCACGTCGGTCCACTGCTCGATCTCCTCCTGCAGCAGGGAGTACGGCACCAGGTTGTCGGCGGTTCCGTGCCACAGCTGCATTCGCGGGCGTGGGCCGGTGTAGCCGGGGTAGGCCTGCCGGACGGCGTCACCCCACTGCCGCGGGGTGCGGTTCATGCTTCCGCCCGTGCACTTGCTGCGGCCGGGCGGGAAGTCGGCGGCGTTCGCGAAGCAGTCGAACGGCACGCCCATGAACGCCGCGCCCGCCTTGAAGACGTCCGGGTAGAGAGCGAGCATCTCGTTGGTCATCATGCCGCCGGAGGACGACCCGGTGGCGAACACCCGGTTCGGATCGCCGCCGTACCGCCGCTGGGCGTAGGTCACCATCGAGACGATCGAGACCGGGTCGCTGCCGCCGCCGCGCCGTTTGGCCGCGTCGGACCAGGTGTCGAAGCACTTCCCGAACCCGGCTTCCTGTTGCGCGCTCGGGTAGATGACGAGGAAGCCGTACTTGCCGGCGAGCGAGGCGAACTCGCTGCCCGCGTAGAAGCCGGGACCCGAGCCGCCGCAGCCGTGCATGGCGACGACGATCGCGGGCTTGGCCGGGCGGGCGTCCGGCACGTAGACGTGCATGCGCATCCGGCCGGGGTTGTCGCCGAAGCCGGTCACCTCCACCAGAGACGCGGCGGACGCCGGCGGCGCGAGCAGGGTGCCGGTGAGCGTGATCAGGGTGCCTAGGAGTGTCATGAGGGTCGCGCGGGTGGTCATCGTGGACCTCCGGTCAGGGATTCCGGACCAGGCCGAAGGTATTCAGATCCGTGACGACCGTCAAGATTGTGACGAACGATCGTGGTGAGTCATTCGAAGAATCTTGGTGCCGGCGGACAAGAATTCCGCGGTTCTCGAGTGTGGTCGACCCACTTCGATTTCGCGGTGATGTTGCAGGACAGCGAAAAGGGGCTTCGCGGCCGAGGTCGGCCCTGGCGGGAGACGACGTCGTGCATCTCGCGGGCGAACTGGTTGCGTTCCCCGCCAGGATGGCCTCGGCGTCGAGGCCCCGCTCGTGCTCCCGCGCCTGTCGGACCTCAGCGCCAGCTCGCGCTGGGCGGGCGAGCGCAGCCTACGTTGGTTCGATCTTGCTAAAAGTTCTGGGAGCGGTCCCACAACTCCACTCGGTTGGAGCAGTCAGGGAGTCCTGCAGACGATTCGCCTGTCGGCCACATCGGGCAACGGGTAGGACTTTTCAGCTCAGTGACGGCTACGCCGGGGGCCGGTTGTCCATTAGCACCCGAGTTACAGTGCCGTTAACCCTGGGAGCGCTCCCAGATGCAGGCGGGAGCGCTCCTTCCTCTGGGCGAACAGCGTTGACAGACAGGAGATCCGTGGCAATGAAGCTCAACGGACAAAGGCGGTGGGCCGCAGCGGGTGTCGTGGCCGCGACCGCCGTCGCGACGTTCGGAGTGGTGCTCAGCGCACCTCCCGCGGGCGCCGCGCCTGGCTGCCGTGTCGACTACACGGCGAACAACTGGGGTGGTGGCGGTTTCGGTGGCAAGGTGAAGATCACCAACCTCGGTGACGCCATGTCCTCCTGGACGTTGAAGTTCACCTTCCCCGGGACGCAGAAGGTGTCCCAGGGCTGGAGTGCGAACTGGTCGCAGTCCGGTGCGAACGTGACCGCGACGAGCATGTCGTGGAACGGCGGCCTGGGCACCGGCGCGTCGGCCGAGATCGGTTTCAACGGCAGCTACACCGGTTCGGACAACGTGGATCCGGCGTCGTTCACGCTGAACGGCACGGTCTGCACCGGCCAGCAGCCGCCGACGACCACGACGACCACGAGCGGTGGCAACCCGGACCCCGGCCCCGGCAACCGCGTCGACAACCCGTACGTGGGCGCGAAGGCGTACGTCAACCCGGACTGGTCGGCGAAGGCGGCCGCCGAGCCCGGTGGCAGCAGGGTCGCGAACCAGTCGACCGGTGTGTGGATCGACCGCATCGCGGCGATCACCGGCACCGTCGACTCCCGTGGTATCGCGGGACATCTGGACGAGGCGGTGCGTCAGGCGGCGGGCGCGCCGCTCACGATCCAGTTCGTGATCTACAACCTGCCCGGCCGCGACTGCTCGGCGCTCGCGTCCAACGGTGAGCTCAAGGCCACCGAGATCGACAGGTACAAGACCGAGTACATCGACCCGATCGCGGCGATCCTCGCCAGGCCCGCGTACAAGGACCTGCGGATCGTCACGGCGGTGGAGATCGACTCGCTGCCGAACCTGGTCACCAACGTGACGCCGCGCCCGACCGCCGTACCGCAGTGCGACGTGATGAAGGCGAACGGCAACTACATCACCGGTGTCGGCTACGCGCTCGCGAAGCTCGGCGCGGTGCCGAACGTCTACAACTACCTCGACATCGGTCACCACGGCTGGATCGGGTGGGACGACAACTTCGGCCCGACGGCCGAGCTGCTCTACCAGGCGGCCACGGCGTCCGGCAGCACCAAGGCGAACGTGCACGGGTTCATCGCCAACACCGCCAACTACGGCGCGGTGCGCGAACCCAACTTCGCGATCGAGGACTCGGTGAACGGCAAGTCCGTGCGCGAGTCGAAGTGGGTCGACTGGAACCGCTACGTCGACGAGCTTTCGTACGCGCAGGCGTTCCGGCAGCGGGCCGTGCAGGCGGGCTTCGACTCCGGCGTCGGCATGCTGATCGACACCAGCCGCAACGGCTGGGGCGGTGCCGCGAGGCCGTCCGGTCCCGGGCCGAAGACGAGCGTGGACACCTACGTCAACGGCGGCAGGCTCGACCGGCGCATCCACCTCGGCAACTGGTGCAACCAGTCCGGTGCAGGACTCGGCGAACGCCCGAAGGCCGCACCCGCGACGGGCGTCGACGCGTACGTGTGGATGAAGCCGCCGGGCGAGTCCGACGGCGCGAGCAAGGAGATCCCGAACAACGAGGGCAAGGGCGCGGACAAGATGTGCGACCCGACCTACACCGGAAACGTCCGCAACGGCAACAACATGTCGGGCGCGCTGCCGGACGCGCCGTTGTCCGGGAAGTGGTTCTCCGCGCAGTTCCAGGAGCTCATGCGCAACGCCTACCCGGCGCTGTGACGACAGCACTGCTCTGAAACCGGGGCTCCCGCGTTCGCGCGGGAGCCCCCTCTGCTTCGTGTGCGGGAGGAGATCTGGTGGTCACCATCGCGGAGGTGGCGTGGCACGCGGGAGTCGCCCCGAGCACGGTTTCCT
>JAVXWK010000763.1:0-10833 GCA_032230575.1 Pseudonocardiales bacterium
GCGGAAGAGAATCCTGCCGCGATTCAGGTCGTATGGGTTCACCTCGACCAGGACCCGGTCGAACGGCAGGATCCTGATGTAGTTGCGCCTGATCTTGCCGCTGATGTGGGCGAGCACGTGGTGCCCGTTGGCCAGCTCCACCCGGAACTTCGCGTCACGAAGGCATTCCACGACGGTGCCCTCGACCTCGATACCCGTCTTGGCCATCAGCGCAACACCAGTTCCAGGTTGCTGCCGACTCGGCGCGCGCCGAACCCGTCGAACAACGCCACCGCGGCGGTGTTCGACTCGTTCAGCTCGGCCGACGCCACGGTGATGCCGCGGTCGTGCAACGAACCCAAGGCGTGGCTGAGCAAAGCGCGCCCGATGCCACGACGGCGTGAGTCCGCACGCACCGCGATCAGCCCGATGCGCGGCAGCCGGTTCACGTGGGTCACGCGGATCAACCCGGCATAGCGTCCTGCGTTGATCGCGACTGAGTACAACGACGGGTCCACCACGCCTGGGCCCAGCAGTTCGGCGGGCATCTCCTGCCAGCCGACGCTCGCCTCGACCTCGCCTCGGATCACGCGATCGAGCTCGGCCAGCGGTTCTTCCTCCGGCGAGATCACCCGCACGCCCGACGGCTCGGCCGGACGAGTCGGAACCAGGCACTCCCATTCCCTGCGGCGAACCGAGAAACCGGCTTCCCGCCAGCGGGACGTCAGCTCGGCCTCACTCTCGTCGACCACCGTGTACAGCGGCCTCGGCAACTCCGGCAGCATCGTCTCGGTCAGGCGGCCGAACACGTCGTCGCGCCACACGTCGATGCTGAGGAACGATCGTCCATCAGGCCGCGCGAACACCTCTCCGCGGCCGATCACCCGGTCGTCGCCGACTGCATGCCAGCAGCTCTCCGAGACACGGGTCAAAACCAAAGAATCCAAAGCACTCATCCTCAGGGAGAAAACACCGAAGGTGCTCCGGGCGGACCCCTAGCCGCCCAACCGTGACGACCTGGGGAGCACCCACATCGAAACAGCGTTCATGGGTACTCACCTCCTGGGTCGAAGCCACGGTCGAGGAGCAAAGTAGAGGCGCCCGGCCGTCGTGTCCACTGGATTAATGTCGGCTGCGTGCTGGACATCGCCGAAGTAGCCGAGAAGACGGGCCTGGCGCCGTCGGCTCTGCGGTTCTACGAGAAGAAGGGGCTGCTCACGTCGAGCGGCCGCAACGGCCTGCGCCGCACCTACGAACCCGAGGTGCTGCACCGGCTGGAGCTCATCAACTGCGCGCGCCGGGCCGGGTTCTCGATCGCCGAGATCAGCCGGTTCCTGGTCGCCACGCCGGACGACACCGCGTTGCGCGCCAAGATGGCCGAGAAGGTCGCGGTGCTGAACGAGGACATCGCCCGGTTGCAACGCATGCGCGACAGCCTTGATCACGCCTCGACGTGCACGCACGAGCCGTTGGTCGAGTGCCCGGACTTCAAGCGGAGGCTCAGCCCGTAGGCCGCCCGTGTTCAGTATTTGTTGTTCAACGCTCTGACCTCGAACGTGATGAATTCCAGGCCGCTAGACAGGTCGCCATGAGGTGTGAAGAGGTGGGTCTGCCGAGGTCGTCCTAGACCGGGCAGACGGGGGTGTTCTCGACGTCGGGGAGGTGACGGTTCCAGTCCTGGGCCGTCAGGGGCGGGGAGGCCGTGGCGCACACGCGGTGGGTGGCGTGGGCGGCATCGGTCTCCCACCGGCGGACCGTGCGGTCGCCGCCCGCGCTGAGGAGCGTTCCGTCGGGGGAGAACGCCAGCGCGTAGACCCGCTCGGCGTGGCCGGACAGGGTGGCGAACGGGGTGTGGTCGTCGAGCCGCCAGAGCCGCACGTCGTGGTCGGCACTGGCGCTGGCGAGGGTCAAGCCGTCGGGGGAGAACGCGACGGCGTGCACGGTGTCGGTGTGGCCGGTGAGCTCGGTGGGGGTGCCGGTGGCGAGGTCCCAGACGCGGACGGCGAAGTCGGTGCCGCCGGTGGCGACCTTCGTGCCGTCCGGGCTGAACGCGACCGACTTCACGGCGTGGCCCTGGTTGGACAGGTGCGTGACGACGTTGCGGCCGGCGACGTCCCAGATCCGGACGCTGAAGTCGCTCGATCCGCTGGCCAGGCGGCGGCTGTCCGGGCTGAACGCCAGCGATTCGACCGAGTCCGCGTGGCCTTGGAGGGTGGCCAGCGACGTTCCGGTCCGCGCGTCCCACAGGACGATCGTGCGGTCGGTGCTGCCGGTCGCGATCAGGGTGCCGTCCGGGCTGACGGCCAGCGTGTTGACCGCGTCGGTGTGGCCTTCGAGGGCGGGGAGGGGCTGTCCGGTGATGGTCCAGCGGTGCACGCGGTGGTCGGCGCTGGCGGCGTACAGGGTCTTGCCGTCAGGGGAGAACTGGACGGTGTTCACGGCGTCTTGTGGGCCCGTGAGGACGGTTTTCAGGCGGCCGTCCTGCCAGAGCTTGACCGTGCGGTCGTAGCTGCCCGTCGCGATCAACGAGCCGTTGGTCGCCACTGAGTACACCGAGTCGCTGTGGGCCTGGATGAGGTCGCCGGGCAGGTCCCACAGCCGGACCGTGTTGTCGTCGCTCGCGGTGGCCAGGCCGTTGCCGATGAACGCGGCTCCGACGACCGGCGCGGTGTGGCCGGTGAGGACGAGCGGGTCGCCCTGGTCCCAGATGCGGACCGTGCGGTCGACGCTGGTGCTCGCGAGGCGGCCGTCCGGGCCGAACGCCAGGCCGCGCACGACGTCGGTGTGACCGTTGAGGATCCGCGGTTCGCCGCCGTCGGTCGGCCAGAGCTGCACTGTGCGGTCGCCGCTGGTGGCGATCCGGCGGCCGTCGGGGCTGAACGCGACCGCGTTCACCGGACCCTTGCCGGGCAGGTCGCGATGGGTGCCGTCGAGGTTCCACACGCGGGCGGTGCCGTCCCAGGCTCCGGCCACGAGCAGTGGGTCCTTCGGGCTGAACGCGATCGAGATGACCTTGTCGGAGTTCACGAACTCCGCGATCCGGCGTGGTTCGCGCGGGTTGGAGAGATCCCACAGTCGCACGATCTTGTCGCTGCTCGCGGTGGCCAGGATCTTGTTGTCGCTGCTGAACGCCACCGCGTTGACCGCGTCGCTGTGGCTGATCACCGCGACGGGTTGTCCGTTGCCGGTGTCCCACAAACGGGCTGTGCGGTCCCATCCGGCCGTTGCGAGCATCGTGCCGTCAGGGCTGAACGCGACATGAGTGACGTTGTCGGTGTGGGTGGTGAGGCTGAAGGTCTCGCGCGGGTGGTGCGGGTCGGTGACGTCGACCAGCTGCACCTTGCGGTCCTTGCCGGCGCTGGCGAGGAGCTTTCGTTGCGGCGAGTACGCGACGGCGTTGACGTGGTCGTGGTGGTGGGTCAGGCGCGTTGCATAGGAGGGCGTGAACGAGCTGAGTAGCGCGCTGCGGGCGTCGGTCGTGGGGGAGAGCCGGTACGCGGCGAGCGCGAGCTGGGCGGCCAGCGCGGGGTCGGTGAAGCGGAGGCGTCTGACGTCCTGGGCGACCTTCTGCGAGATGGCGGTGTTGCGCTGGTTGGTCGCCTCGGAGGTGGCTTGAAGTGCGGCGATGCTGACGCCGGTGGTGGCGAGGAGGAGCACGGCGAGCAGGGCCACGAACAGCTGGAGTCTGCGGCGGCTCCGGCGGGCGGTGGCGAGCTCGGTGGACTCGGCGGTGAGGCTCGCGGTGAGGAACGCGCGTTCGCGGGCGCTCAGCGGGTGCGGTGGCTGGGCGAGCCACGAGCGGAACGACGCGAGCCGGGCACCGCGGATGAGGGAGCCTGGGTCGCGGTCGAGCGACTCCCACACGGCGGCGGACTCGACGAGGTCGCGGTGGGCGCGCAGGCCGTCGCGGTCGGCCGCCAGCCACTCCTTGAGGCGCGGCCAGCAGCGGATCAACGCCTCGTGGGTGATCTCGATCTTGTCCTGGTCGACCGTGACGAGCCGGTGCGTGGTCAGGGCTTCGAGGACGAGCGCGGCTTCGGGCTCGTCGTCCAGCTCGGCGCGGCTGATGCGGCGCTTGGTGTCCTCGGTGTTGTCGCCGACCGCGGTGAGCCGGATGAACAGCTCCCGCACGACTTCCTGCTGCCGTTCGGTGAGGCTCTTGTAGACCGACTCGGCCGTGCGGGTCAGCGCACCCTCGAACCCTCCCGCGGCGCGGAACCCTTGCAGCGTCAGGGTGTTGCCCTTGCGGCGGCGCCACGTCTCCAGCAGGGCGTGGGAGAGCAACGGCAGCGCGCCCGCGTGCTCGGCGCAGTTCGCGACCAGTTCGGACACCAGCGCGGTCTCGACGGCGTGGCCGGTCGTGCGCGCGGGCTGGATGATGGCGGCTCTCAGCTCGTCGGTGGTCATCGGGCCGACGGTGAGCTGTGCGGTGCCCATGGCGTCGACCAGGGCGGGGAAGTCCGTGCAGTGGCCGTAGAAGTCCGCCCGTACGCCCAGCACGACACGATGCTCGCTGATCTGCTCGACGAACCGCCTGCGGACCTCGCGGTCGTCGCAGAGCGTGAAGATCTCCTCGAACTGGTCGACGACGAGCACCTCGGCGGTTTCCGGAACCTCGTCGAGCGGGTTCGGGCCAGGCGTGAAGAGAGCCGCGCGGTTTCCGAGCCGTGGCATCAGACCGGCTCTGAGCAGCGACGACTTGCCCGCACCCGACGCGCCGACGACCAGCACGACGCGGTGCTCCTCGACCTGTTTCCGCAGCTGGGTGACGAGTGCGTCGCGGCCGAAGAACCGGTCGGCGTCCTGCTGCTGGAACGCGGCGAGACCCGCGTAGGGCGAGGCGGTGTCGGATTCGGGCCGCGGTTCATCGGCGGCCGTGGCGTACCAGCGACGTTCCCACTCCTCCTCCGAACCGCCGCATGCGCGCACGTAGGCGAGCGTGACCTGAAGCGTCGGCAGCTTGCGCCCACCGGCGGCCTGGGACAGCGCCGCCTCCGAGTAGTGCGTCACGGAGCTCAGCTCGCGGTAGGTGGGCCGGCCTGCCCTCTCCCGCAACGACCTGAGCTCACGCGCGAACGTGAGCACCGCCGAGTCGCCCGCGTCGAGTGGACGTTCCTTCCGTGGCATTCCCCGAAATCTAGTGGCAGAAGTCGATGATCGTCCTCGTGAGGATCTCGGTGAGGCGGTCGAGGGAGGCCAGGTCCACGTACTCGGTGGCCGCGTGCGCGCCCGCGCCGTCGACGCCGAACAGCAGACAGGGGATGCCGGCCTGGTCGAGCAGGGCGCAGTCGGTCCAGAACGGCTCCGCGCGGATGACCGGTGGTGCGCCGAGAGCGGCGATCAGCGTGCGCACGATCTTGGCGTCGTGGTCGGCCTCGAACGGGTCTCTGGCCAGGGTTCTCGTGAGCTCGGCGCGGAAATCCGGGACCGTGGCGGTGAGGCGGTCGAGGATCGCGGTCAGTTCGGCTTCGACCTGTGCCGGGGTTTCGCCGGGGACCGTGCGGCGTTCCAGGGTGATCCTGCAGCTGGACGGGTAGGTGGAGGCTTCCTCGCCGCCGCTGATCAGCGACGCGTGGACGGTGCCCTTGCCGAGCATCGGGTGTTCGGTGGTGGGGTTGAGTTGTTCCAGCGCCACCAGGAAATGGCCGGCTTTCGCGATGGCGTCGACGCCGAGCTCCGGTCGTGACCCGTGGGCCGCCTTGCCCTCGATGGTGACGTCGAACCACACGAAACCCTTGTGGGCCAGGGTGACTTCGAGGTGGCTCGGTTCGGTGACGATGGCGGCGTCCGCGCTGAACCGCGTCAGGACTTCCTCGGTGCCTTTGCTGCCGTGTTCCTCGTCGGCCACGCAGGCGACGATGACGTCACCTTTGAGCGGGCGTTGGGTGGCCTTGGCGGCGGCGACCATCATCGCCGCGACGCCGCCTTTCATGTCGAACGTGCCGCGGCCGAACATCTTGCCGTCCCTGATCTCCGGCTTGAGCGGGTCGCCGTCGTAGCTCGCGGTGCCGACGGTGTCGATGTGTCCGTTGAGCATCAACGACTTGCCGCCGCCGGTGCCCTTCTTGACCGCGACGAGTGATGGCCTGCCGGGGCGTTGCTCCAGGCGGTGCACCTCGAAGTCGTTGCGCTTGAACCATTCGGCGCAGAAGCCGGCGATCTCGCTCTCGCCGTTGCCGCCGGGGACGAGGTCCGGGTTCACCGAGTCGATGGCGATCAGCTCGGCCAGCAGGTCACGTGAGTTCACCGGGCTCCTTCGGTGCTGATGAGAACGACGGTGTCCAGGGTGGTGAACTCGTCGCGCATGGCGCGGAGCCCGGCGAGAGGTGCTGCTCCGCACGGTCCTGAGTGGACGTTGTGGGCGCGCAGGTCCTTCATGGCTTGAGCGCATTCGGCGTCGGAGATGGCCACGGCGGCGTCGAGACCGTTGAACAGGAACGGCCAGGACGTCGCGGACGGCGTGCCGCAGTTGAGTCCTGCCATGATCGTGTCGCCGGTGGGGATGGTCTTGAGCCGGCCCGCTTTCAGGCTTTCGAGAACGCACGCGGCTGTGTCCGGTTCTACCGACATGAGCCTGGTCTTCGCGTCGCGGCCGCGGTAGTGGGTGATCACGGCCTGGGCGAACGACCCCACGCCGACCGGGATGACGACGAGGTCGGGTTCGTGGTCGAGCTGCTCGTCGATCTCCACGCAGAGCGTGCCGTAACCCTCGACGATCCAGGCCGGGATCTCCTCGTAGCCAGGCCGGCCCATGTCCTGGACGAGGATTCCGTCGGCCTTCGCGGCCATCGCGACCGCGTCGTCGTAGGTGCCGTCGACGATGGTGACCTCGGCCTGCTCGGATCGAATCGCTTCGACGGCGTGCTCGGGAACGTTGTGCGGCACGAAGATGTGCGCTTTGTGGTTGAGGATCCGTGCCATGCGGGCGACCGCGCGGCCGTGGTTGCCGTCGGTGGCGCTGGTGAGGGTGACCTGTCCGATTTGGTCCTTCAGCACCCGGTGAACGGCCCAGGACGCGCCGAGAGCCTTGAAAGCGGGCAGGCCGAGCCGGGAGGATTCGTCCTTGACGAACAACCGGCCGATTCCGAGTTCCGTTGCGAGGGCCGGGACTTCGGTCAGCGGTGTGGGCGCGTAGTCGGGAAGGCGCGCGTGGAAGTCCCGGACGTTCTCCGGTGCGGGGCACTTCCACGCGCGGGCGTCTGGCCGCGAGAACTTCATGAGCACCAGCGTGCGGCGGCACCGATCGTCGGTCCAGCGCATGTTTTCGATCTGTATCGGTGAGAAAATACGACGAGTCGTCCTGGAGGAGGTGCCGGTGACCGAGGAGGAGCTGATCGTCGAGTTCGCGCTGACCCGCCTCGACAATCCCGGACTCGACCTGGAGGAGGTCGCCGCGCTGGTGGTCCGCCGGGTGGGGCCGGAGCGCATGCTCGAGTTCGCCGGGCAGACCCTGGCGCATCGCGACGAGCTGCGGGGAGCCGTGTTCCCGGCGGCGGTCGAGTACGTGTTGCGGGTGGTCCTGATGTTGCGAGGGCCGCGGGACTAGCGTTCACTGAACATTTGTTCAACACTCTGAACATGCGTTCAGATCTGACCGCGCGTGCTCGTATCCGGGACGCTGCCCTGGCGCGCTTCGGCGCTGACGGGGTGGCGGGGACGTCCGTGCGGGCGGTGGCGGCCGATGCCGGGGTGTCGGCGGCACTGGTGCTGCACCACTTCGGGTCGAAGGACGGGCTGCGCGAGGCGTGCGACTCGTACGTGCTGGACGGGTTCTCCACCGAGGGTGATCTCGGGGAGGTCCTGTCCGCCGCCACGCCGGTTCGTCGTTATCTGGCTCGTGCTTTGTTGGACGGCACCGCCAGTGCTTCCGCGTTGTTCGACTCGATCGTTGAGCGCACCGAGGCCTGGCTGGCCGGGGGAGAGGCTGAGGGGTGGGTGCGGCCTTCGGGTGACGCGCGCGCTCGGGCCGTGACTTATGTGTCCTGGTTGTTGGCGCCGCTGGTGCTCGGGCAGCAGGTCGGCCGGTTGCTGGGTGGTGATCCGGCGGAGACCTCGGTCGCGGTGCGGGGTGCGGTGGCCGGGCTGGAGATGCTGACGCACGGGCTGTTCGCGGACGACCGGTTCTTGCAGGCCTACTCGGAGGTCCACAATGGACGTTGAGGGTGTGGCGCGGTTCTTCCGGATGGACGACGAGGCGTGGCGGCGGCACGCGAACCCGTGGAGCGTGTGGACGCGGTTCGCGGCGATTCCGGCGATGTTGCTCGCGATCTGGAGCCGGACGTGGATCGGCTGGTGGTGCCTGGTGCCGGTCGCGCTGGTGGTCGTCTGGCTGATCGTGAACCCGCGGGCGTTTCCGCCGGTCTCCGAACCGCGAAGCTGGACGGAGCGCGGGATCTACGGCGAGCGTTTGTGGCTGGAGAACCGGTCGTCGGTGCCGCCGGACCATCGTTCGGTGCTGCGGTTGCTGGTCGCGTTGGGCTCGGTGGGATTCGCGTTGATCTTGTGGGGCATGGTCGCTCTGGCGGTGTGGCCGACGGTGTCCGGGGCGGTACTGGTGGTGGTCGCGCAGCTGTGGCGGATTGACCGGTTCGGGTGGCTCTACGAGCGCCTGAACAGGGCTTGAGCGTGACTGCACGGAATTGTCGGTGCTGCCCGGTACCGTCCACCCCATGAGTGCTGGGGACCGGATTCAGGAGCTGTCCGCGCGGATCGTGGAGCTGCGCGACGCGTACTACCAGGGCGCGCCGCTGGTGGCCGACGCCGAGTACGACGCGGTGGAGGACGAGCTGCGCGCGTTGATCGCGGAGCACCCGTCGCTGGCGCCCGCGGACAACCCGCTGGATCACGTGGGCGCGCCGTCGGTGCTGCACGCGCCGGTGCGGCACTCGCGGCCGATGCTGTCGCTCGAGAAGGCGAACAAGCCCGAGCAGGTCGAGGCGTTCTTCGCCCGGTTCCCCGGTCAGCCCGTGGTCGTCATGCCGAAGCTCGACGGTCTGTCCCTGTCCCTGGTCTACGAGAACGGCCGGCTGGCGCGTGCCGTGACTCGCGGCGACGGCACGACGGGCGACGACGTCACCTTCCTGACGCGTGCCCTGTGCGACGGCGTGCCGGACAAGGTCGACGCGCCGGGCCGCGTCGAGGTGCGCGGCGAGTGCGTGATGCTCCGCTCGACGTTCGACACCTACAACGCCGCGCACCCGGACAAGCCGCTGATCAACCCGCGCAACGCGGCCGCGGGCACGTTGCGCGCCAAGGACCCGAAGGCCGTCGAGGGCCGGCGCATGCAGTTCTTCGCGTTCGACCTGACGACCGAGCCGGAGAGCGCCGACTCCGACCTCGACGCGGGTCTGCGCAAGCTCGGCTTCAGCGTGGCGGAGATGCGTCACTGTTCTTCCGCCGCTGAGGCGCAGTCGGTCATCGAGGGCATCGAGACGGCCCGCAACACGCTGGACTACGACCTGGACGGCGCCGTGCTGCGCCTGGCGAACCGCGACGCGTTCGCGGCCGCCGGCACCCGTTCCAGCTCACCGCGCGGCGCCATCGCCTACAAGTTCGCCGCCGAGGAGAAGACGACGGTTCTACTGGACGTCGTCTGGGACGTGGGCAAGACCGGCAAGATCGCTCCGGTCGCCTGGCTCGAACCGGTCTTCGTGGGCGGCACCACGGTCACGCGCGCGACTCTGGCCAACCAGGAGGTCATCCGCTCACGAGGCATCAAGATCGGCGACACGGTCCTGGTCCGCCGCGCGGGCGACGTGATCCCGTTCGTGGCAGGCGTTCTGGACGCCTCGAAGCGCACCGGCTCCGAGCGCGACATCATCCCGCCTTCCGCGTGCCCGTCCTGCGCGCAGCCGCTGTCGGAGCAGGGCAACAGCCGCGAACTGTTCTGCACCAACGCGGTCTGCCCGGCCCAGACCGTGCGCCGCCTGATCCACTGGTCCTCCCGCGCGGGCGCCGACATCGACGCCATCGGCCAGGTCTGGATCGAACGCCTCGCCGAGACCGGCGATCTGGTGAACCCGTCCGACTTCTACACGCTCACCAAGGAACGCCTGCTCGAGTTCGACCGCGTGGGCGAGGTCTCCGCGACCCGGATGATCGAGTCCATCGACCGCAGCCGCTCCGTGGGCCTGCGCCGGGCCCTGATCGGCCTCTCGATCCCGATGGCCTCCGAGGGCACCGCCGCCCGCCTCTGCCGAGCCGGCTTCAACTCGCTGGAAGAAGTAGCCGACGCGGGCGTGGAGAAGCTCGTGGCCGTCGAGGACATCGGGGCCAAGGTGGCCGAGTCGCTGACCGCCCACCTGGCCCGTCTGCGCCCGGAGATCGAGCGGTTGCGGGAGCGCGGTGTCTCCCTGGACGTCCGCGAGGAGGACCTGCCGCCCAAGGTGGTGGCCGGCGCGCCCCTGGACGGCAAGTCCGTCGTCATCACGGGTTCGCTGAGCGACCCGCGCTCAGGCGAGAAGGTGGCCCGCCCGACGTTCCAGAAGATGTGCGAACGAGCCGGCGCCACCGCGGCCTCCTCGGTGTCCGCGACCACGGACATGCTCATCACGGGCGCCAACGTGGGCGCGAGCAAGCTGACGAAGGCCGAGAAGCTCGGCGTCGAGGTGGTGGACCAGGGCGAGATCTGGAAGGTGCTGATCGGCGCGGGCATCGCCTGACGCTGCTGGTCGCCGCTCGTGGGGTCACCCAGGCAGGCGAATGGTGTCCTGATCCACGCGCGACAGCGCCTGGTAGGGCTTCGTCGATGGTCCCGCTCTCACAACTCCATGTCGGTCAGTCGGTAGTGAGCCTTTCCATCCTGTCTGTGCTCGCCATGAACGGCGCTTTTGTGGACCTGAGGTACACGAAAGC
>JAVXWK010000781.1:0-5736 GCA_032230575.1 Pseudonocardiales bacterium
CCCCCCCGGTCCGCTTTTTTAGGGGGATTTCTCGATGAGCTTCCGCGTGCCCGGGAAAATCGAGGACATTCGCGACTCGCTGATCATCACCGAGACCCGTGAAATCAGTCCCGATGTTCGCTCTGTAGGACTGCGCACCCACGCGACCAGATTCGACAACCTGACCGAGTCGGATCATCTTCCACGCGTCGCCGACGAGTTCCTGGTGGCCAGCCGCAACCGGCGCCACGACCGCGAGACCCAGCTGTCGGTCACCCACTACTTCACCGACGCGGTCACCACCGTGCTCTCCCAGGTCGGTGTCGAGTCGGCGCGCGACGCCGAGCGCGTGCCGCTGGGCATCTCGGCCACGGCTACCGCGGAGTTCACCGACGTGATCGCGCGCAGGCGCAGCGTCCGCGAGTTCTCCGGCGGCGATCTCTCCTTGCGGCAGCTGGCTTTTCTGCTGCGCTGCGGCGACTCCGAGTCCGCCGAGGTGGACGCGGTGCTCTCCGACGACGGCACGGTGCCGCTGCGCCTGCGCACCGCCCCGAGCGGCGGCGGGCTGTACCCCGTCGAGCTGTGGGTCGCGGCACGCGGGGTCGGCGGTCTGCGCCGGGGCGTGTACCGCTACCTGCCCAGGGCGGACGAACTCGAGCAGTGGTCCGGAGAAGAGTCGGTGGACGCAGTGCTCGCGTCCTGTGTGGACAACGCGGGAGGCATCGAGCTCAGGTCGGCGGCGGCGGTGCTCCTCTTCGTGGCGCAGCCGTGGCGGTCCATGCGCAAGTACGGGCCGCGTGGCATGCGGTTCGTGCTGCACGAGACCGGCGCGATCGCCCAGAACGTCCACCTCGCGGCCACCTCGCTCGACGTCGGCAGCGTCGACTACTCGAGCTACTACGACGACGAAACCCATGCGGCACTGGACATCGATGGCGTCTTCCGCGCCGTTGTCCACATGGTGCTGCTCGGCTCACTCGACTGACCTGGGGGTCACCATGTCCGGTAACGAAGCACGGCGGAAGCGATCGGTCTCGGTGATCGGTCACAGCGCGGACGTCGTCGAACTGCGCAGCGGCGTGTGGAACATGAAGACGTCCACGATCACCGACCGCTCCGGCTCCGGCACCCTGCTGCCGATCGTGCGCGGACTCGACGGCACGACCAGCCACAAGGAGCTCGCGAAGTCGCTCGGTGTGTCGCGCGCGACCGTCGAGTCCGTCGTGGACCACATGCGCACGCTCGACGCCATCGAGTGGGGCCCCGCCGGCGCGCTCGACGCCTACCTCGACCAGGTGCACACGCTGCGGGTCGAAGGCGAGACCGAGCAGGAGATCGACCGCGTCGTGCTGTTCGGCGATCCCGCGCTCGCGCAGAGCATCGCGGCGGTGCTGACGGACGCCCAGCTCGCGAAGATCGAGACGCCCGGCCCCGACGACCGGCTGGTCCGGCTGCTCGACGACCTCGATCCCGCCGTGCTGCACGACGGACTGCGGTTCACCGAGCTCGTCGAGGAGTTCGCCGCGCTGCGCGGCTCGTTCGTGGTGCTCGCCGAGTCGGTGATCAACCCGGTGCGTTTCCAGGCGTTCAACAAGATCGCATTGGAGCTGGGTGTGCCGTGGACGCACGCCGCGCTGGACGGCCCGTTCGTGTTCGTCGGGCCGACCTTCGTGCCGCGCAGCTCGCCGTGTTACGAGTGCTTCGAGACGCGGGTGACGATGAACCTGCGGGAGAGCGCGAGCTACCAGCGGTACAAGGAGGCGCTCGCGGCCGGCAAGGTCGTCGCGGGGGCGCCGCCGGTGCTCGCGGCGCTGCGGGGCGTGCTCGCCTCGCACACCGCGCTGGAGGCCATCAACTACGTCAGCGCGCGCAGCACGTTCACCATCGGCAAGGTGCTCGGCATCTACCTGCCGACCATGGAGATCGCGTACGACGAGGTGCTGCGCCTGCCCGGCTGCCGGTCCTGCGGGCCCCAGCGCGGCCGCGACGACAGCAGCCTCTACTTCGACGCCAGGGCGTGGATCAATGAGTGACCTCACCGTCCTGCGGGACGAGAACGCGCGCGCCCAGGACATCCGCACCCGCATGCACGGCAAGCTGTGCGGCCTGCTCACGTCGGTCGGCGGGTTCAACAGAGGGTTGCGGGCGCCGCGGCTGTACGTCGAGGGCGGCGAGCTCACCGGCGTGCACGTGTGGCAGAACCGGCCGGCGCCCAAGCCCGGCTCGTACCACATCGGTGGCTACGGGTTCCTGCCGTTCGAGAGCCGGATCCGGGTGCTCGGCGAGACTGTCGAGCGCTACGCGGGGTACGCGGGCACGGTCGGCGGCAGGTTCCTCGTCACGTTCGCGACGCACGACGAGCTGACCGCGCGCGGTGAGCCGGTGCTGGAGGCGGACGCGCTGCGGTTCTTCACCGCGGAACAGCTTGCCAGGCCCGGGTTTCCGTACGAACCGTTCGACACCTCGGCCCCGATGGGCTGGCTCGGGGTGCCTGATCTGACCACCGGCCAGGAATGGCTCGTGCCCGCACAGCAGTTCCTGCTCGGGTACATCCCGCCACGAGAAGAACCATGGCTGCTCTCGGCGGTCACCACCGGCACGGCCGCGCACACGTCACCGCATTCCGCTCTGCTGGGCGGGATGCACGAGCTGGTGCAGATCGACTCCGCGATGGGCCACTGGCACGGCGGCCTGGCGAGCGCGCGCATCGAGCTGGACGAACGACTGCGCGGCATCACCGCGTTGTTGCGCCGCGGGTTCCAGGGCAAGATCGCACCGGAGTTCCACCTGCTGCCCAACGCGGACCTGCCCGGCTTCAGCGTGGCGTGCCTGCTGCGGTCGGCCAAGGGCGCCGTGCCCGCTATCAGCGTCGGCCTGGGCAGCGGCACCAGCCTGGCCCGTTCCGTCTACCGGTCGCTGCTGGAAACCGTTGGGGTGCAGGCACTGGCCTCGTGGTCGTTCCTGCAGGCCAGGCTCGACGCGGAGGACGAGAAGACCGACCAGGCGCGGCTCGCCGGCATGTTCGACCTGGAGTCGAACGTCGGCTACTACGCGGGCCCGGACGCGGCCGACCTCGTCGAGCAGAGGTTCGCGCACAGCACGACGACGCGTGCCTCCGACCTGCCGCCCGACGACACCCGGACGCCGCGCGAGGTCGCACGCAACGTCGTGGAACGCTTCCGCAGCACCGGAAAGCGGCTGTTCTGGGCCGATCTCACCGCTCCGGACATCCGTGATCTCGGGTTCACCGCGATGCGCCTGTGGTCGCCGGACACGATCAGCCTGCCGCTGCCGAGCGCACCGCCCGCCGCCCATCCGCGGTTCGCCGCGTACGGCGGATTCGTGAACCCGCTACCGCATCCCTACCCGTGACATGCGCGAGTACGGGCTGACGACGCTGTTCCTGTGGGGACTCGTCGCGATGGCGCTCGCGTCGCACGGGCACGGCCGCTGGCTGGAAGGCCGAGTGCGAGTCTCGACGGTGACCGTCTATCTGGCCGTGCTCGGTGTTCTCAGCGTGGCCGGAACCTGGTTGCTCGGACCATCCGTGCTGTGGCGCGGTGACCTGGCCGGACTGCTGCTCGCGGTGCCCGCCGGCGCGCTGATGGCCGTGCTGACCTGGTACGCGGACACGGCGTTGGTGCGCAGGCTGGTCAAGCCGAAGCCGCGACCCGCGCGGACGACCACGGGCAGGGCGCGGCCGATCGGCATGGCGGCAGCCGGGAAACCCGCGCCGCGCAAGG
This sequence comes from Pseudonocardiales bacterium, assembly GCA_032230575.1. Taxonomy (GTDB): domain Bacteria; phylum Actinomycetota; class Actinomycetes; order Mycobacteriales; family Pseudonocardiaceae; genus Lentzea. Next base: position 3,723 of record JAVXWK010000781.1, read on the forward strand.
TGAACCAGTGGCGGGACGGTGACAGGGACGCGGCGACGAAGATCGGCGTCGGGTCGCTCGTCACCGGCGCGGTGCTGGAGGAGGTCGTCTATCGCGGGGTGCTCGTGCGGATCGCGTTCGAGACGCCGGTGTGGTCCGCGGTGGTGCTGATCGTCCTCGCCGTGTTCGCGTTCGCCTTGTCGCACTTGCCGTTCGGGTGGCCTCAGGCCGTGGCGAAGCTGCCGCTGTCGGTGCTCGCGATGGTCGTGACGCTGGCGACCGGCACGCTGCTGGCCGCTGTCGTGGGACACGTGCTGTTCAACCTTCAGGTGTGGCGCCGGTATCGCCGCACGGGTGGTGCGTTGTGAACCGCAAGAGCTGGCAGTTCACGATCGCCCTGCCGGTGGTGATGTCCGTGCTCACGTTGCCGTTCGTGTTCGGTCGGTTGCCGGCTCTCGGGCTGGCGCAGGCGCCGTTGGGCGTGCTGGTCGGCGCGGGTGAGTTCGGCGTGGCCGGGCTGCTGTCGACGGTCGTGGTCAGCCTGGCGGACCGCGACCAGGTCGGTGAGCACAACTGGCTGGCGATCACCCGCAGTCCGGTGCTGCGGCCCTACCGCGCGATCACCGACCGGTTCTCACTGCCGGCGGCGCTCGGTCTGTTCGCCGTGGTGGCGGTGGCGACCGAGTTCCTCGCACGTGCGGTTGTCGCGGTACTCCTCACCGGTGCCCCGGCCGTCATCGCGTCCATCTGCGTTTCATGTGCCCTGTGGACAGTCGTGGCAGGCACTTGGCGCACCGCCCGGCTCGGGCTCGTCGCGGGCGTGGTGACCGGGACGGTGCACGGGATCCTGTTCGTCCACACCGGACAGATCGTCCCGCTCGCGGCCGCCACCCTCACCTTCCTCGCACTCGCCGTTCTCTAGAACTCGGAGGTACCGCAATGAAGTTCGGCATTTCTCTGTTGCCAGACTGCCGCCCCGCCCAGCGGAGCGCGGCACAGTACTACGCGGACGTCATCGAGGTGTCGGCTCTCGCGGACTCCCTCGGCATCGACTACGTGAAGATGACCGAGCACTACATGAAGGACTACGGCGGCTACTGCCCGAGTCCGCTGACGTTCCTCGCCGCCGTCGCCTCCCGCACCGAGCGGATCAGGCTGATGACCGGGGGCATCCAGGCCTCGTTCCACCACCCGGTGCAGCTCGCCGCGCAGACCGCGCAGGTGGACGCGCTCAGCGGGGGCAGGCTCGACGTCGGGTTCGCCCGCGCGTGGCTGCCGTACGAGTTCGAGGCGTTCGAGGTCGACCTGGACACGAGCAGGGCACGGTTCGTCGCCACGATCGAGGCCGTCGAACGGCTCTGGACCCAGGGGACGGCCAGCGAGGACACCGAGTTCTTCCGCTACCAGGACATCCCCTCGCTGCCGGCGCCGACCCAGAGCCCGCATCCGCCGGTGTGGGTGGCCGCGGTCCGGTCGCTGGAGAGCTTCGCGTGGATCGGCGAGAAGGGGTTCAACCTCCTCATCGCCTCGCCGCCCCGTGAAGAGGAACTCCCGCGCACCAAGGAGATGCTCAACGTCTACCTGGAGACGTTCGAGCAGGAGCACGGCCCGAGCGGCCGTTCCCCCGGCGTCGCGCTCAGCATTCCGCTGTACATCGCGGAGACCGACGACGAGGCCTACGCGAAGGCCGAGCCGTTGCTCCGGGAGTACCTCGACGTGTGGGCGGAGGCGGCGGACTCGTGGAAGAACGTGACGTCGCCCGCCTACCAGGGTTACGCGGCGGCCGGCAAGACGTTCCGCTCGGTGACCTCGAAGGACCTGCGCAGCGTGGCGACCGGGGTGATCGGCTCGCCCGCGACCGTCCTCGAGAAGATCGAGGAGATCCGGGCGAACCTGCCCGTCGACACCCTCCTGTGGCAGATCGACTTCGGTGGCCAGGACCTGGAGTCGATGAGCCGCAGCGTGCGGTTGTTCGCCGAGGAGGTCATGGCGAAGGTCAGGTGATCCGGACGGGGTCGGGGGGGGGGGGGGGGGG
>JAVXWK010000855.1:0-3813 GCA_032230575.1 Pseudonocardiales bacterium
CCTTGAACAGCACGTTGAACAGTTGCTGGTCTGGGATGACGCCGTTCTTGATCTGTTCGATCACGGCGTTGAAGCGGCCGGCGGTGAGATCCGGGTTGGTCATGTACTCGATCGACATGCCGCGGAAGGGCTCGTCGCTGCGCCCCCATTGCAGGGTTCCGATGATGCTCACCAGGGACGCGAGCGCCCGGACCGGGTCGCGGTGCGTCAGCACGAAGCACGCATCTGGGAACACCCGGGTCAACACCTCGAAGCGGTCGAGGTGCAGCGGGTCTTTGAGCACCCAACGGTTGCGCGGGTTCTTCCACTGCAGGAGCTTGAGCAAGCGGACCTCGTACCGGAGGGCCGGCTCCAGGTCCTGCTGGAAGACCCAGGCGTCGTAGCTCGGGACCTGACCGAGCATGTCCATCCAACTCGCCGCCATGAAGCTCATGGCGAGTGGGACGCAGTCCTCCATCGGCACCAGCGCGCCCCACTCGTGCATCGATTCGAAGGTGGGCGTGACGCGGTTCCACTGCTGCAAGAGCGCGTCGGCCTTCTCGATGCGCGGATCGGTGAAGTAGGTGTCGGCTTCCGGCGGCGGGCACGGGAGCACCCACTCCCAATGCCGCCCCACGCCGTTCTCCGGGTGCGCGGCGAGCAGGTTGTGCAGCAGCGAGGTGCCGGAGCGACCCTGCCCGACGATGATGATCGGCTGGACGATCTCCTCGTCTTCGATCTCCGGGTGACGCTTGTAGGTCGCTTCGATCTGCAGACGGGCCTCGAGCAGCTGCAGGATCTCCGACCGCGTCCGGATGCGCCCCATGAGATTGAGCGCAGCCTCCTCCTCGAGCGCCTTGATGAAGATCCGGAACGGCTCCATCCAGAAGTCGTCCGCCCCGAAGTCGGAGAGCCCTGTGGACTGCATCGCCGCGTGCAGGAGCGACTGCTCGTCGAGGGGCACGATGGCGCGGATGTCCATGTAGTCGCCCTCTTCGTTGACGCGCTGGACCCACTCGGGCCGCTCCGGGGGCTTCCATTCCAGTCGGTGACTCGCATCCGGGTCCGTGACCGCGGGAACCTCGTCCTGCTCGATGATCTGGTCGGACATGGCTCCTCCTCCTCAGACTTCGTGGCGACGGTTGAATTGCGCGAGGCGGCTGGCGATCTCGTCCCGGCGCTGGTCTTCGGTGACCCACCTGGTCTCGGGCGGCAGCGCGTCCTTGAGGTCCACCAGCTTGACGAGCTTGCACTCGGCCTGTGGCTCGCCAGCTGCGATCCAGCGGTCCGCGGCGCCTTCGGCCGCCGCCTGCGGTAGCTGCTGCCAACGCAGCAGGAACAGCGAGTAGTGCAGGCCCTCCACGTCGATCCAGTTGTGCACACCAGGATCCTGTCGGGCGAACACGTGGGTGTAGGACCCATCGTCGTTGGCCACGCTCTGGAAGTTGTTGAGCGAGCTCGTGTGGTCCCAGAAGTCCATGCTCATCAGCCACCAGTCGTAAGCGACGATGTTCCAGTAGTCCGACCCCCCGGGATCCGTGGTGAGCACGAACGCCTCGTCAGATTCGAGGTCCACCCGACCGCGCAGGATCTTCTGAGTGATCATGCCGCCGATGTCGCCGGTGTTGTCCGGTCCGGTGATCGTGTTGGGCTCGAGGTAGCCGACCATCATCCGGAACCAGAAGTTGGTCGCCATGTCGTCGATGATGAATCGCTTCGCCATCTGGAGCTTGGTCTCTTGGTCGATCGGCGGCGCGGTCGGCTCGCCGAGCCGGACGATCCGGTACGCGTTCGGGATCTCGCCCCAGTCCTTGCGGCTGTCGCGAATGAACAACCGTTGCGTATCGGGGGTCGACCGGATGTGGTTGTCACGGCCGTCGGCTGGGTCGCTGTCGATGGTGATGACGAACGTGCCGTCGTCGCTCTTGACCACGTCCTGCCACATGAGGCCGGCGACGTTGGAGGACATCGACAGGTTGTTGGTGAGCCAGAAGTTGACGTCTTCGATCGGCGACTCGGGAGAGATCCTGCCGTGAAGCTCGTAGCGGTTCGCGTACCCGATCGGGATGAAGCAGTAGTTGTTGTCCGGGTTCTCGGCCGTTCCGAGGCCTCGACAGCCCGGTACGTCCATGCCCAGCCACTTGTGCGGCGGGCCGTACCCGTGATTGAGGACCTTTGGGAAATTGAAATCGTGATTGAGACCGAGCAGGAGGTAGTGGAAGGCCCACTCCTGCATCTTGGCCTCGATGCCCTCAAACGCCTCGGCGGGCGCGTTGGCTCCGTACTTGGAGGCCATGACCTTGAAGCGCATGAACGCGTTCTCGCGCCCCTGCACGACCAACGGATGGTCGAGCAGCTCGATCGCTTCTGCCTCAAGCTCTCGCTGATCAACCGTCGCCGTCGGGTTTGTGAGGGACAAGAAGAAGGTCTCGTCGTCGAACAAGCCGCTGTGTGCGACCTCCACCTGGCTCATCTGTGCTCCTCCGCCGCCAGGCCCCAGCCGGCGGGCTGTCGTCGAGGTTCAATGCCACAAGCATGGTGGCACGGTATGACACATAAGTCAACTACTGCCATTGACTCGTTGTCTCGGGGGTTGCGGTTGCCTGTCACCACATGCCACATTTGGCAGTGCATCAGGGGCCGGTGCGCACGACCGGGGCCGCCGGCTACGTACTGCGTGCCTTCGATCGACCGGCGGCGTTCGCTCGCGGCGCGTACCACGCCCGCGACGAACGAGGGCGACGGGCCGGCGATCTGGCACGGCTCACCTGAAGCTCGGGCTCGAGCCCTGCCGCGGTGACGCATGACGAACTCGTCGCGGCGTTGCTCGGCCAGCACGCCGAGACGGCGTCCAGGTCCGGCGCCCTTGGAGCCGGACAGTCGAGCGGGACGACGAGTTCGTCACGACCCGGCGCATGGACGTCACCAACGAGTCCGCGTGGACCGAGCTCGCCGACTGGCTCGAGAACGAGCATGGCGAGGTGCACGGCCTGGTCAACAACGCCGCGATCGTGAGCCGCGAGCGGCTCGGGGGCATCACTGTGGCCGACTGGGACCGCGTGCTGGCGGTCAACCTGACCGGCCCGATGCTCGGCATCCAGACGCTGCGGCCGCTGATGCGCGAAGGCGCGTCGATCGTCAACATCGGCTCTAGCGTCGCGCAGACCGCGCACTACACCGCCGCCTACACGACGAGCAAGTGGGCCCTACGCGGGCTCACCCACACGGCCGCCATGGAGCTCGGTCCGCACGGGATCCGCGTCAATATCGTTCACCCCGGCTCCATCGTCACTGCGATGTCCAGCGCGTCCCCGCCCGGGTCGCTGGAGGCCAACATGCGCCTCACCCCGCTCGGACGTCCCGGTCGGCCTGACGAGGTCTCCGCGGTGGTCCGGTTCCTGCTCTCGCGCGAGTCCGCGTTCGTCACCGGCGCCGAGATCGCGGTCGACGGCGGCTACGTCTCGGGCGGCGTCGGCAAGGCGCTCAAGGACGGCGTCCCCCAGCTGAACTCGAGCGCCTGAGGGCTGTCGCGTGGGAGGACACCCCCGCCGCCGTTGAGGGCGCTGAGCCGTCAAGCTGGGTGCGCGTCCGCTGGTAGCAGCGTGGACCGCGGACGCATCGTCCTACAAGCGTCCGGGGTCGAGGTCGCTACGAACCACGAAGTCGAAGCCGTCCTCGGTGGCGATCTCGCCACCTGAGACCACCGAGCGGCCCTTTGCGGCCAAGCCGTTGACGAAGCTGCCGGGCTGGCCGCTGCCGCCATCGAACGACAGCGCGGCGACGAACCGTCCGCGGTCGGCGGCGTAGGATCGAATCGTCCCGTGATAGGCACCG
>JAVXWK010000869.1:0-7038 GCA_032230575.1 Pseudonocardiales bacterium
TCTCGCCCTTGGCGACGAAGTCCGTCTCGCACTTCAGCTCGACCAGCACGCCGGAGGAGTTGTCGTCGGCGATGATCGAGAACACGGCGCCGTTCTCGGCGGAGCGGCCCTCGCGCTTGGCGACGCCCTTCTGGCCCTTGATGCGCAGCGCCTCGACAGCCTTGTCGACGTCGCCGTCGGCCTCGTCCAGCGCCTTCTTGCAGTCCATCATGCCGGCGGCGGTCAGCTCGCGGAGCTTCTTGACGTCCGCGGTGGTGTAGTTCGCCATCGTTTTCCTTCTGCGATGTACGCGCTTGAGTCACGCGGCGCCCGCTGGTGTGCGGGCGCCGCGTGGGGGAGATCAGGACTGGACGGGCTGCTCGGCCGGGGCTGCCTCGGCCGGGGCCTCAGTCGCAACGGCGGCGTTGGTGGTGAGGAGCTCCTGCTCCCACTCCGCCAGCGGCTCGTCGCTCGCGACCTCGGGCTTGTCCTGGCCGTCCGCGGCGTCGCGGCGGCCACCGGAGCGCTGCATGAGACCGGCGGCGGCGGCCTCGGCCACGACCTTGGTCAGCAGGGCGGCGGAACGGATGGCGTCGTCGTTACCCGGAATCGGGTAGTCGACCTCGTCCGGGTCGCAGTTGGTGTCGAGGATCGCGACGATCGGGATGTTCAGCTTGCGAGCCTCACCGACCGCGATGTGCTCCTTCTTGGTGTCCACGATCCACACGGCGCTGGGCACCTTGGACATGTCGCGGATACCGCCGAGCGTGCGCTCCAGCTTGTCCTTCTCGCGGTTCATCATCAGGATTTCCTTCTTGGTGAAACCCTGGAAACCGCCGGTCTGCTCCATCGACTCGAGCTCCTTGAGGCGCTGAAGCCTCTTGTGGACCGTCGAGAAGTTGGTGAGCATGCCGCCCAGCCAGCGCTGGTTCACGTAGGGCATGCCGACGCGGAGAGCCTCGTTGGCGATGGCCTCCTGCGCCTGCTTCTTGGTGCCGATGAACAGGATCGACCCGCCGTGCGCGACCGTCTCCTTGACGAACTCGAAAGCCCGGTCAATGTAGGTCAGCGTCTGCTGCAGGTCGATGATGTAGATGCCGTTGCGCTCGGTGAAGATGTAGCGCTTCATCTTCGGGTTCCAGCGCCTGGTCTGGTGCCCGAAGTGCACGCCGCTGTCGAGCAGCTGCTTCATGGTTACGACGGCCATGGCCGGTTCGCACCTCATCTGTAGGACGCTCGCGCGTCGTTCGGTTGCCGCTCCGAGCCGGTGGCTCGAAGCCCTGGTGCCCATGCCGTCGCCCGCACCCGCGGAGGATCTCTCCACCACCAGGACCGTCGGACGTCGTGACTCGACCCGGCTGGGATCAGCTGGTCGGATCTGCGTTGGCACGCGAAGTCGTCCCGCGACAGACGGGACGCGCCCAAAAGTCTACTCCCCACCCCCGACAAACTTCGAATCGCCCCCTGCTCGCCGCCGGGAGTTATCCACAACCGGCGAGTTGTCCACAGTTCCCCGATACCCGCTGGTCCCAGGGCACGGTTTGCCAGACCGTTGACCCATGCCCCTCCTGCCCACCGCCCTGGTGCTCACGACCCTGCTGGCCCCCTCCCCCGCCCGCTTCTCCTGGCCGCTGCCTCCACCGCACCCGGTGGTGCGCTCCTTCCAGGCCCCCGCGACCCCGTTCGGGCCTGGTCACCGGGGTGCCGACCTGTCCGCCGCCCTTGGCTCACCGGTGCTGGCGGCAGGCGACGGCGTGGTGGTCTACGCGGGCGCCGTCGCGGCTCGGACGTTGGTGTCGTTGCAGCACGCCAACGGCCTGCGCACGACCTACGAACCGGTCACGCCGGCGGTTGTGGCTGATCGCCCGGTGCGGCGGGGCGACGTCATCGGGCACCTGCAGGAGGGTCACTGCGCCTCGCCGTGCCTGCACTGGGGCGTCCGCCGGGGCGACGAGTACCTCGACCCGCTGCGGCTGGTGACGCAGGCCCGCGTCCGCCTGCTGCCGCTGAACGCCGCCGGCCCTCCTCGCGGCGGCTAGAACCTTCGCTGTGCGGCGCTGCCCCCGCCCGCAGCGGTCCGAAAGGGCGCTTCCCCGCCGCTCCCGCCGGCGGTTGATGAGCGGCGCGTCCCCGTTGCGCGCCGCGAGCGCCCGACAGGTGCCGGGAGGCGGCTGCGTCCGCAGGAGTCCGCCCGCCTCCCGGCACCTCCCACACCTCTGCCCGGTCTCCCCTTTCGGAGTCCACCGCGCAGGGATACCCGTCCAGCCGACCCGCGCCGCACGCCGCACGCCCGCAGCCTTTGCTCCACCGACACGTGCTCAAAGGCTCAGCCGAACCCGCAATCACGTCGACCGGCCGCCGCCCAGCGCCCCTGTCTCACCACACGCCTCGCGCGCTGCTCAACCATTAGCCAGCAAACCCGCGCCACACCCATCTCGCCCCAACCGCGACCCACGCCCCTCGTGGCACGCCGGTTGTCCTGACCTCTCCCGCGCGTACCCAACGCTCTGCCGAGGGCCGCTGTCGTGCACTGGCTGTGATGGCCACACGGCGTGCTTGGAGCAGCTCCAATACCCACCCGTTCGAGTGAATTAGCCCTGGCAAGGGGCGGAAAGAGGTGTGAAGACATGCTTGTGAGGCTCGTACGGCTTCTCAACGCGTCCGCGCGGAGCGATCCCGACGTGCGGCGGCGTGACGGTGCGGCCGTGTGGCAGCCCGGCTACGGCCGGGTTGCGGGTGAGGGAGGAGGCGCGGTCAGGCCTCGGACTGCTCGTTGAGCTTGGTGCGCAGGCGCAGGACGGCGCGGGTGTGCAGCTGGCAGACCCTGGACTCGGTCACGCCGAGGACCTTGCCGATCTCGGCGAGGGTCAGGTTCTCGAAGTAGTACAGGGTCACGACCACGCGGTCGCGCTCGGCCAGCTGGGCTATCGCGTCTGCCAGCTGACGGCGGCTGTCCTGGTCGACGAGCGATGCCACCGGGTCTTCCGCGGCGTCGTCCGGCAGCGACTCCGCCAGGGAGGAGCCGCCCTTGTTCGGGGCGATCAGCTCGTCCAGGGCGACGACGCTGGTGAGCTGGAGCTGGCCGTACAGCTCGCGCAGCTCGGCCAGCCCGATCTTGAGCTCTGCGGCGAGCTCGCGGTCGGTGGGCGTGCGCTGCAGCTTGGCGCCGAGGCGTTCCAAGGCGCGCTCGACGTCGCGGGCGCGGCTGCGGACCGAGCGCGGCACCCAGTCCTGGGAGCGCAGGTCGTCGAGGATCGCGCCGCGAATGCGCTGCATGGCGTAGGTCTCGAACTTGAGGCCGCGTTCCGGCTCGAACTTCTCGATCGCGTCGACCAGGCCGAAGATGCCGGACTGGATCAGGTCGGCCACGTCCACGTGGGCGGGCAGGCCGGTGCCGACGCGGCCGGCGACGTACTTGACCAGCGGTGCGTAGTGCAGCACCAGGCGGTCGCGCTGGCCCTGGTCGTGCGACTCGCCGTAACCGCGCCACAGCGCGACGATGCCGGCCTCGACGTCGTCACCGGACCTGGCGTCCGCGCGCGTCACCGCAGCAGCCGGAACGGCCGCGGGGGTGCCGTTGACATGCGTGTCCGCACCGGGCTCTGAAGTCTCCCCGGTGCTCGCCTCGGTACGCGGCGCGCCGTTCTGACGGTGCCCGTTGCTCGCCTGCTTCGTAGCTGGTGCGGGCACGACGGGTTCAGGGGGCACGGTCGCCGTACGCGATCCTCCCCCTGCGGCGTCAGGAACGGGGGTGGGTTCGGTCATGGATCGCCTTCAGCCGTTCGACAGTGACGTGTGTGTAAAGCTGAGTCGTTGCGAGCGTAGCGTGACCAAGCAGTTCTTGGACGGTGCGCAGGTCCGCTCCTCCTTCCAGCAAATGGGTCGCAGCGGAGTGGCGCAACCCGTGCGGCCCGATGTCCGGCGCATCCGGTACCACGGCGACCACCTCGTGCACCAGAGTGCGAACAGCCCGCTGGTTCAGCCGGCCGCCACGAGCACCGAGGAACACCGCCGGCGGCGAATCCGGTGCTACCAGGGCGTTTCGGCCCTCGTCCAGCCACCGCCGCAGGGCTCGCTCGGCCGGTACGCCGAACGGCGTGCTGCGCTCGCGTCCACCTTTGCCCAGAACTCGAATCACCCTTAGGGAGTAGTCCACGTCGTCGAGATCAAGACCACAGAGTTCGGCCACGCGGATACCTGTGGCGTACAGCAACTCCACCACGGCCTGATCACGCAGCGCAACCGGATCGCCTTCGGAAGCGCCAGAGGATACGGCGGCCATCGCGTCCTTCGCCTGGTCCTCGCGCAACACGGACGGCAACGTCCGATGTGGTCGCGGCGCGGCGAGACGCGGCCCCGGATCCGCCGTCAAATGCCCGGCACGGTGCGCCCACGCGGTGAACGTGCGCGCTGCGGCAGCGCGTCGCGCGAGCGTCGTGCGGCTGGCGCCGGCTGTGCGTTGTGCGGCAAGCCATGAGCGCAAGCTCGTCAGGTCGATGCGTCCGACATCGGCCTGTTCAGGGCTATTCCCGGCGACATGTCCCAGCAACGCCACCGAATCGCCGATGTACGCACGAACGGTGTGCGGGGACAGATCACGCTCCAAAGTCAGGTGCCGTTCGTACTGCCGCACCACGTCCGCGACGGGCGCCGGCAGTTTTTCGCGCAGGCGAACGAGATCGACACGGCGTGTCCGACCATGCGGCGGCGGGGACATAGGCCAAGACGCTGCGCCAGTCGGGGCGTTTGGTCAAGTATCGCCACACCCTCGCGCCAGTTGAGAGCGCTCTCATGATCAGGAACGCGATAACGTTTCAACTCCCTGTGACGACCAGGGGGTTGGTGGCACGCACAGATCACCTTTCGGAGTAGCGATGGCAGCCAGCACCACCGTCCGAACAGCCGATGAGCTAGCCCGCCGCGTCGTGCGGAAGATCGCTCCTGAGGAGCTGCCTTCGTTCGACGTCGTCGCCGCTCCCTACCTGGAGACCCCCGACCAGGCCGAACGCAGGCTCCGCCGGGCCTACGACGACCCCCTGGGCTTCGGCCTGGGCGACATCGTGGCGATGGCGACGCCCGTGATCGCCCTCGTGTCCGGCAGCGTGATCACGGCGGTCTCCGACAGCGTTGGCAAAGCGGTGCGCGACGGCACCACCAACGCCGTGCGCAAGGCCTGGCGCAAAGTCCGCGGCAAGCCGGAAGAACCGCTGGAACTGCCGTCGACGCCGCTCAGCACGTCCCAGCTGGCCGAGGTGCGCCAGATCGCCCTGGAGCGCGCCCTCTCGCTCGGCATGAAGCGGCAGAAGGCCGAGGCGCTCGCCGACGCCGTCGTCGCCGCCCTCGTACTGCGCGAGAACGACCAGGCCACGGGGCGCGAGTCCGGTGACGCCCCCAGATGACCGAAGCGAAGCCGCAGGTCAACCCCAGGGCGTTACCGTCCGAGATGATCCTCCTGCTGCTCCTGCTAGCGGTGACGGTGCTGCTCAACGTCCTCTTCGTCGCGAACTGGTTGTCCAGCCTCGAAAGCGGCGGCGCTGGAGCCCTGCTGCAGAAACTGCAGATGCTGCTGACGCCGGGCCTCGCGGTCTACGGCATCTACACCGCGGTCCGCATCCGCCGTTCCGTCCCTCTCGCCGAATCGGGTCTGCGCGGCGCCGGCAAGGCCGTCACCGACCTCGTCACGCAGGTCAACCCTCCGCGCCAGGTGGACATCCGCCTGGGCAAACGCCTGGGCAGCCGCGCCTACGTCACCGGTGCGCCCCGCAAGCCGATCATCGTGCTCGGCCCGGAACTCCTGGCGCTGCACTCGATGCCCGGTGAGCGCAAAGCCGTGTTCGACGCCGTGGTGCGCCACGAGCTCGCACATGTGCACGCAGGCGACCTGTGGTGGTACCAACTGGCCACAGTGCTGCGGTTCTCGAACCTCTCCACGGGTTTCTTCGCACTGCTGGCGCTGTGGCTGAACGTCCTGTTGGACCGCGGCGACGTCACCTCCTTCCTCGTGAGCACCTTTCGTCTGGTCGCACTGACCCTTCTCACGGAACTGATCGCACGCGCCTTTCTGCGCGCCCGCGAACACTCAGCCGACCTGCACGCCGCCCAGTACGGCGTGGAAGGTCTCCTGGCCGCCGTCCAGACCCACGAGACCGCGCAGACGCGTTCCGTCGTCCGCACGTGGTTGCGTCGCCATCCCGGCGCCGACGAACGCTCCCAGGCCCTGGCGAACCCGATGCGTCTGCTGGCCTCACCGATCGGTCAGGCCTTCCTCGGCGCCGCGGCAGCGGGCGCCGGCTTCGTCACGTTGCAGGATCTCCTTCTCAGTGGCAGCACCGAGGACAAGGCGACCCCGGTCATCACCGGCGTGGTGATCGGCGTTCCGCTCACCTTGTTCGCCGCCTTCCACCTGTGGCGCGGCGCCTGGCAGGAGAACCGCAACCGCTTGCGCCCGCTCCTGACCGCGGTCGCACTGCTGTCCGGCCTGGTGATCGGCAGCCACCTGCCGCTCTACACCCGGATCTTCGACCAGGCCCCGATCGGCATCCCGATCGCGCCGTCCATCCTCCTTCCTCTCGCTCTCGGCACGCTCGGCCTGTGCTGGTGGCTCGACGCGCTGAGCACCTCCTGGCGGCAGTCCGATCCGAGTGCTGCGCGGGTGCCTTCCTTCCTGCGGTTCGCGGTCCCATCGGCGTGCCTCGTCGGCGGCTGGCTGTTCGCCGTCCTGTGGACGTGGTCGGCCCGCCTGCGCGGCGTCTACCTCGCCTGCCCGACGGAGGAAGCCAAAGCGGTGCCGATCTGCCAGTCCGCCACACCGCAGTCCGACATCGCGCTCAAAGTGGCCGCCGACTTCGGCTTCACGTTCTGGTCGATCCTCACCGTCCTGGTAGTCGCTGCCACGCTCGCCGTCCCGCACCACCTCCGCACCCGAACGCTCCGGCCGGCAGCATTCGCCGTGGTGGCAGTACTGATCGCATTGACGGCTCTGTGGACGACGCGTTCGAGCACACCGCTGGACCGTGCCCGCGCCGAGTTCCGCGTGGTCACGGACTCGGTCGTGGCGTA
>JAVXWK010000872.1:0-2535 GCA_032230575.1 Pseudonocardiales bacterium
AGCCTGAACCGCTGCCTTTTCCTCGACGACGCCGAGACAGTCAAGGTGTACGAGACCACCCTCAAGAGGCTCGCTGCCGTTGCTTTGGATGAGGAAGAATCGAGGGCGGTGATCGACAGCATTTTGGAGGGCTTCTGATGACCGTCTGGCGCAAGAGCAGCTACAGCGGCAGTGGAGCTGACTGCGTGGAGATCGGCACCGGCGTTGGCATCCGCGACAGCAAGGCCCCGGCCACTCACCTGCCCGTCTCGGCGGAGGCGTGGGCCGCGTTCCTCAGGTTGGCTCGACGCCGGTGAGTTCGACGCTGTCCGCCCACACGCGGGCAGCCAGCTCGCGGTCGGCCAGCTGACCGCGCACGGGTTCGGAGCGCGGTTCGCCCCGCAACCCGAACACCCGCGGCCCCCACATCTCGCCGCCGCGAACGTCGGGGTCCAGCACCGCCCTCACAGCAGGCCACGCACCAGCATCCTTGCCCTGCAACAGAAGCCCCGCGGGCAAGCTCAGCAACCGCCGTGGCGGCGTGAGCGAGTCCAGCGCGCCGCCGGGGTGGTTGACCACGCTCAGCACGGCTGACTGGCGCCGGTCGAGTTCGAACCCGAACAGCATCTGCGCCTGCTTCGACCTGGCATACGCGTCGTCGGGTTTCACGGTCTTGCCCCTGAGGCTGCCGGTGGTGACGACGCGGCCTCCCCCGAGCAACGGCATCAGCCAGTGGACCAGCGCGAAGTGTCCGAGGTGGTTGGTGGCGTACATCTGCTCGGCGTCGTCGCTCATGACGCCCGCGTTGCACACGACCGCGTCGAGGCTGTCCAACTCGTCGGCCGAGGCCTTCAACGAGTCGAGGTCGGCGAGGTCCAGCTGTAGGTGCCGCACGCGCGCATCGGGCACCACGGCACGGATGGACGCCATCGCCTCGTCAGCCTTCGCAGCGCTCCGACTCCCCAGCACGACGGTGGCGCCAGTCGTCGCGAGCTGCTCGGCGACGTGGTATCCGATACCCGCGTTGGCGCCGGTGACCAGGAAGGTCTTCCCCTCGGCGCGCGGCAACCGGTGAACGTTCCAGCGTGTAGGCATACCCACACCATAATCGAAGTGACTATGATTTCGGTATGACTTCGACCGGACGCCGTGAACGCAAGAAGGCCGCCACCAGGCAAGCCCTGGCGTCGGCGGCGCGGGAGCTGTTCCTGGAGCGCGGGTTCGACCAGGTCACGGTCGCGGAGATCGCCGACGCGGCGGACACGGCGGTGTCGACGCTGTTCGCGCACTTCCCCGGCGGCAAGGAGGCGCTCGTCCTCGGCGACCGTCAGGAACGCGAACAGTCGCTGATCGCCGCCGTGCGTGAACGTCCGGAAGGCGGCTCGATCCTCCAGGCGCTGCACGACTTCCTGGCCACGCGCGGCCCGTTCGACCCCGACCCCGGCCGCCAGGACACGCGCCTCGCCGACCTCGTGGTCGCCACCCCTGCTCTGCGCGCCTACGCCAGGTCCCTGTGGACGAGCTGCGAAACCGCACTGGCCCAGGTCATCGCCTCGGAAACCAACGCCGACGAGTTCTCGCTGCGGCAGCTGGCCAGGTACGTCCTGGAAATCCCGGACCTGGCCGGCACGGACCCCAACCCACCCGCCGCGCTGGCCAAGGCCTTCACCCGCCTCCGCGGCGGGTGGCCCGACCTCTGAAAACGATGAACGGCGCATTCATCCACCTGACGTGGACGAATGCGCCGTTCATCGTGTGAAACTCAGCCGACCTCGGCCATTACCTCGTCGGAGACGTCGAAGTTCGCGAAGACGTTCTGCACGTCGTCGCAGTCCTCCAGCGCGTCGATCAGCTTGAAGATCTTCTTCGCGCCCTCGACCTCGAGCTGCACAGACACCGACGGCAGGAAGCTCGACTCCGCCGACTCGTAGTCGATGCCCGACTCCTGCAGCGCCTTGCGAACCGGGATCAGGTCACCGGCCTCGGACACGACCTCGAAGGCCTCGCCCAGGTCGTTGACCTCCTCGGCGCCGGCCTCGAGCACTGCCATCATCACGTCGTCCTCGGACGTGCCCGTCTTCGGCACGATCACGACGCCCTTGCGGCTGAACATGTACGCCACGGAACCGGGGTCGGCCATCGAGCCGCCGTTGCGCGTCATCGCCGTGCGGACCTCGGTGGCGGCGCGGTTGCGGTTGTCCGTGAGGCACTCGATGAGCACCGCGACGCCGTTGGGGCCGTAGCCCTCGTACATGATCGTCTGCCAGTCGGCGCCGCCGGCTTCCTCGCCGCCGCCGCGCTTGCGGGCACGCTCGATGTTGTCCAGCGGCACCGAGTTCTTGCGGGCCTTCTGGATCGCGTCGTACAGCGTCGGGTTGCCATCCGGGTCGCCACCACCGGTGCGGGCCGCCACCTCGATGTTCTTGATCAGCCGCGCGAAGAGCTTGCCGCGCTTGGCGTCAATGGCGGCCTTCTTGTGCTTGGTGGTCGCCCACTTGGAGTGGCCGCTCATTTCTCCTCCGAACCAGTCAAACCACGAACCATGTCCACGAACAG
>JAVXWK010000899.1:0-4863 GCA_032230575.1 Pseudonocardiales bacterium
GGTGCAGGGTTTGGGCGCTGACGTTCCTGGCCGTGTAGTACAGGGTCCGCATCAGGTGCTGCGGGACGAGCCTGGCCAGGTGCGTTGCCGCGCCGAGTGCGCCTCTGTCGACCTCGGGGAGACCGAACGTGGCGTCGTCCGAGGCGACGATGATGTCCGAGTTGCCGACGAGCCCGACGCCGCCGCCGAGGCAGAAGCCGTTGACCGCGGCGATGACCGGCACCTCGCAGTCGTACACGGCCGCGAAAGCCTTGGCGCAACCCCGGTTCGCGGCGATGAGCGCCGCGTGCCCAGGTGTCCGTTGCATCTCCTTGAGGTCGACGCCCGCGCAGAAGCCGCGGTTCTCGGCCCGCAGGATCACCACCCGCGCTTCCGGGTCCTCGCCGGCGTACGTGATCGTCTTCGCCAGCTCGAACCAGCCCTGCGACGGGATGGCGTTGACCGGGGGATAGTCGATCGTCACCTCGATGATGCCGTTTTCGGTGTGGCTGCTGGAGATTCCCATCGCGCCGCCTTCCGAACCAAGCGATTGCTTGGTAATTTAGCAGCGCCGGAGCGACCGGGGTAGGTGCATCGTGGAACTGTCCCTCGACGGAAGCGTTGTCCTGGTGACGGGCGGCGTGCGGGGTGTCGGTCTCGGGATCACCCGCGCGTTCCTGTCGGCCGGGGCTGTCGTGGTGACCTGCGCTCGGCGTCCCGCGGAGGTGCCTGGCGCTTCTTTTGTTCCGTGCGACGTGCGGGATTCGGATCAGGTCGCGTCGCTGATGTCACAGGTGGTCGAGCGCTTCGGGCGGCTGGACGTCGTGGTGAACAACGCTGGTGGGGCACCGTTCGCCTGGGCGGACAAGGCTTCGCCGCGGTTCCACCAGAAGATCGTGGAGCTGAACCTGCTGGCGCCGCTGCTGGTGTCGCAGGCCGCCTACGCGGTGATGCGCGAGTCCGGTGGCTCGATCGTGATGGTCAGCAGCGTCTCCGGCCGCCGTCCGTCGCCGGGTACCGCTGCTTATGGCGCCGCGAAGGCCGGGCTGGACAACCTGACCGCGTCCTTGGCCGTGGAGTGGGCGCCTCGGGTCCGGGTGAACGCTCTGGCGGTCGGCATGGTCCGGACCGAGCAGTCGCACCTGCACTACGGGTCCGAGGCCGGGATCGAGGCTGTCGCGCGGACGGTGCCGCTGGGCCGGCTCGCTACGCCGGACGAGGTCGGGGCGTGCGCGGTCTTTCTGGCTTCCCCGCTGGCTTCTTACGTGACCGGGTCGACTTTGGTTGTGCACGGCGGGGGCGAGGTACCCGCGTTCCTGGGTGCCGCCGACACTGATGGGGGTTCGTCATGAGCTTGTGCGAGGACCGGGTCGTCATCGTCACCGGTGCCGGCCGGGGCATCGGGCGCGCGCACGCCCTGGCTTTCGCCGCCGCCGGTGCACGGGTCGTGGTGAACGACCTGTCGGTGGGCCCGGCTGCCGAGGTGGCTTCGCTGATCGGTCCGCGGGCAGTCGTGAACACCGACGACATCGGCACCTGGTCCGGCGCCGCGCGAGTGGTCGACGCGGCGGTGTCGACGTTCGGCGGCCTGGACGTGCTCGTCAACAACGCGGGAATCGTGCGCGACCGCATGATCGTGAGCTGCGGCGAGGACGAGTTCGACGAGGTCGTGCGGGTGCATCTGAAAGGCCACTTCGCGCTGCTGAGGCATGCCGGCGCCCACTGGCGGGCCGTGCACAAGGCGGGCGGGCGCGTGTCGGGCCGGGTGATCAACACGTCGTCCGGGGCCGGGCTGTTCGGCAGCGTCGGGCAGGCGAACTACTCGGCGGCGAAAGCGGGAATCGCGGCGATGACCCTGGTGGCGGCCGCCGAACTGGGTCGCTACGGCGTGACGGTGAACGCGATCGCTCCGGCCGCTCGGACGCGGATGACCGAGGCGACGTTCGCTTCGACGATGGCGGCGCCCGAGGACGGCTTCGACGCGATGGCCCCGGAGAACATCTCGCCGCTGGTGGTGTGGCTGGGCTCCGCGGAAGCCGGGGACGTGACCGGGCGGATGTTCGAGGTCGACGGCGGGCGGATCTGCGTCGCGCACGGGTGGCAGCGCGGGCCGGAGGTCGACAAGGGCTCGCGGTGGTCGCCCGACGAGCTGGGTGAGGTGGTCCGCAAGCTGGTGGCGGACGATCACCCGGTGCCGGTGTACGGCGCCTGATCTCGGAATCGATACCGACTCGGAGCCCTCCGGGGGGAGCCGAAGCTCCCCACTCCAATCGTCTCAGAAGGGTCTGACAGTTTCGGGCGCTCAGATCCGCTCGATGATCGTGCCCGTGGCCATCGCGCCACCCGCGCACATCGTGATCAACGCCGTCGTCGCGTCCCTGCGCTCCAGTTCGTGCAGTGCCGTCGTGATGAGCCGCGTCCCCGTGCTGCCCACCGGGTGGCCGATCGCGATGGCGCCGCCGTTGACGTTGACTCGGTCGAGGTTCGGCCGGTGCACCGCGGCCCACGAAAGCACGACCGACGCGAACGCCTCGTTGACCTCGAACAGGTCGATGTCCGCCATTTTCATGCCGCTGCGGTCCAGCAGCCGCGTGGTCGCGTCGACCGGGCCGTCGAGGAGGTAGTACGGGTCGGACCCGACGAGGCACTGCGTGACGATCCGCGCCCGTGGCCGCAGTCCGTGTGCCCGCGCGAAGTCCTCGTCCACCACCATCACCGCCGACGCGCCGTCGGAGATCTGTGACGAGGTGCCCGCCGTGTGCACGCCGTCGGGCAGCACCGGCTTCAGCGCGGCCAGTGCCTCAAGCGACGTCTCCCGCAGGCCCTGGTCCGTCTCCACCAGCTCCTCGCCGACCTTCACCGGGACGACCTCCGCGGTGAACCGCCCCTCCGCCCAGGCTCGTGCCGCGCGGGTCTGCGACTGGACGCCGAACCGGTCGACCTCCTCACGCCCGATGCCGCGCCGGGAGGCGATCCGTTCCGCGCCCACGAACTGGTTCGGCGCGTCGATGGACCACGAGTCCGGGCGGGGCGAGCCGGCGTCGCCGATGTTGCTGCGCAAGGGAACGCGGCTCATGGCCTCGACGCCGCACGCGATGCCGCACGAGATGGCGCCCGCGGAGATCAACCCCGCGATGAGGTGCGTGGAGTGCTGGGCGGAACCGCACTGAGCGTCGATGGTGGCGGCACCGGTCGTGTACGGCAGGCCCGCGTGCAGCCACGCGGTGCGGGCGATGTTGTTGGACTGCTCGCCCGCCTGCGTGACCGTGCCGCCGATGACTTGTTCGACAGTGGACGGATCGACACCGGTCCTGTCAAGAAGACCTCGTTGTGCCGCACCGAGGAGCTCGGCGGCGTGCAGGCCGGACAACCAGCCGTTGCGCCTGCCGATGGGCGTGCGCACCGCTCCCACGATCACCGGACTGCCCACGCGAGCCTCCTCGGAAACTAGAACACGTTCCTGTAGTGCTCCAGATTGGCCGCCTGGGGGCTTCAACACAAGGCGCAAGCGTGTTTGAATCGGATAGAACGCGTTCCACCTAGGAGGTGCCTGTGGGCAAGCCGCGCATCCCGGAAGGCTTCGACTTCACCGACCCCGACATGTACGCGAGTCGTCTGCCTGTCGAGGAACTCGCCGAACTGCGCAAGACCGCGCCGATCTGGTGGAACTCCAAACCGCACGGACAGGGCGGTTTCCCGGACGAGGGCTACTGGGTGGTGACCCGGCACCACGACGTCAAGGAGGTCTCGCGCAACAGCGAGCTCTTCTCCAGCCGGGAGAACACCGCGATCATCCGGTTCAAGGACGACATGCCGCGCGACAACATCGAGATGCAGCGGCTGCTCCTGCTCAACATGGACCCGCCCACGCACACGAAGCAGCGCGGCATCGTCTCCCGCGGCTTCACCCCCAAGGCGGTCAACGCACTGCGCGCCGCTCTCACCGAGCGCGCCGAGCGGATCGTGGCGGAGGCGGTCACGAAGGGCAGCGGCGACTTCGTCACGGACGTGGCGTGCGAGCTGCCGCTGCAGGCGATCGCCGAGCTCATCGGCATCCCGCAGGAGGACCGGCGCAAGATCTTCGACTGGTCGAACCAGATGATCGCCTACGACGACCCGGAGTTCGAGATCGAACCGCTCGCCGCGGCCACCGAGCTCCTCGGCTACTCCTGGACGATGGCGGAGGACCGCCGCAAGTGCCCGCGCTCGGACATCGTCACCAAGCTCGTTCAGGCCGATGCGGACGGTGCGTTCCTCGCATCGGAGGAGTTCGGCTTCTTCGTGCTGCTGCTCGCAGTGGCCGGCAACGAGACCACGCGCAACGCCATCACACACGGCATGAAGGCGTTCCTGGATCATCCGGACCAGTGGGAGCTGTTCAAGGCGCAGCGGCCCGCCACGGCCGGCGACGAGATCGTGCGGTGGGCCACGCCGGTGGTGTCGTTCCAGCGCACCGCGATGGCGGACACCGTGCTGAGTGGCGTGGAGATCAAGCAGGGGCAACGGGTCGGGATGTTCTACTCGTCCGCCAACTTCGACGAGGAGGTGTTCGAGGAGCCGCAGAAGTTCGACATCCTGCGCGACCCCAACCCGCACCTCGGGTTCGGCGGCAGCGGAGCCCACTTCTGCATCGGCGCGAACCTCGCCCGTCTCGAGATCGACCTGATCTTCAACGCGATCGCCGACGCCATGCCGAACATCAAGCAGGTCGCCGAACCGCGGCGGCTGCGGTCGGGCTGGCTCAACGGCATCAAGGAGTTCCAGGTCCGCTACGCCTGACCCCGCGTGTCCCTCACTCGAACACCCCGACCCGAACGTTCGGGTCGGGGTGTCCGAGTGAGGAGGTGTCCGAACGCGGAGTTCGCGGTGTCCCAGTGAGGGACA
>JAVXWK010000943.1:0-3655 GCA_032230575.1 Pseudonocardiales bacterium
TCGACACACCGGCGAACGAGACACCGCGCGAACGGACACCAGGACCGTTGAGCTCCTGGAGCATCAGCAACTGCGGCGCGAAGTAGCCGGTCTGCGGACCCCACACGGCGATCGGGTTGCCGGAATCGGTGTGCGCACCGGACACCGCCAGCGCGTTGGACATGCCGTGCTTCTTGTTCAGCAGATCGGCGGGCAGGACACCGTCGGAGAAGATCCCGCGCGCCTTGGCGACGTCCTCGGCAGCAGGCACCGCGACAGCAGTACCCGTGCCACCGACCTCGTCGTAGATCATCCGCTCCGGCGTGATGCTGCCGGAGTCCGGAAGTGCCACGCCCTGCGGAGAAGCGGGAGAAGCGGAGTACGGGAAGGACTGTCCGTTGTGGAGAGTCAGCACGGCCTCGGGGTCGTTCTCCGCCCGGAACGCCTGCCACACCTGCTCACCGACGGCAGCACCGTACTTGTTCTGCGCGGCCAGCTTCACCAGAGCCGACTGCACCTCACCGCCGCCACCGGCACCGAACAGACCGCCGACGACCGAGGCGATCGCCACCATGTCCGTGGACTTGAACGGCTGGATGTCATTCCAGTTCGTGATCGCGTCGGCGTGCCCGGTCAGCACGTACTCACCGGGGAAGTTGCGAGCCGAGACCGACTGGGTGATGTACGCGTTGATCCCGGAGATGTAGTCGCTGACGTCGGCCACCGCCTGCCGTCCGCGCTCACCACCGTTCGCGGCAGCCGTGTCGATCTGCTTCTGCAGGTCAGCCTCGGTGTACGAGATCTGGTTGTAGAAGCTCTGCTCCAGCACGCGGTTGCCAGGAGCACCGCCGGCGAAGCCCGACAGCTGGCCGCGGCCGAGGTGACGGAACAGGTCCATCAGCCACAACCGGTCCTGCGCGGCCGCGAAACCGGCGCCGTACATCGTCCCGGACCGCGTGGTGCCGGTGATGTGCGGCATGCCGATCTTCTTGTCCCGCACGATGGTCACGTCCGCGCGGGGCTTGACCGTGCTCTCGACCTGGTCCGCAGGCACGCCGAACGACGAGTCGTTGAAGAAGTTCGTGAGCTGGTCGTTGGTGAGGGTGCCGTAGCCGTTGACCAGCGCGTCGTACTTGCCGAGCTGGTCGTTCGAGTGCGCGGGCATGGTCTTGAACGCTTTGTGCGTGAGGATCTCGGCCAGCGTCGCGTTGCCGTTG
Organism: Pseudonocardiales bacterium; assembly: GCA_032230575.1. Taxonomy (GTDB): domain Bacteria; phylum Actinomycetota; class Actinomycetes; order Mycobacteriales; family Pseudonocardiaceae; genus Lentzea. Next base: position 1,197 of record JAVXWK010000943.1, read on the forward strand.
TTGCCGGGCGGCACGATGTCGCCGCACTGGCCGAGGCAGTAGTCGTCGGCGGCGAACGCGGACTCTCGCGAGTCGGCGTGGACGGCTGACGGGACGATCAAGAAGGAGGCGGTGACGGCGGCAGTCGCCAGCAGGGACGTCACCGGATTGGCTCTCCGCATGGCGCGAAGCTCCTCTCCGAACAGGGCAGGGGCAGGGTCTGTGTGACGCACGTTACTTTCCGGTAGGCCTATTGCGAAAGACCTTCGCGTTTTCGTGACCGGACTGATTTCCTGTATCGGTTCAGAAGCTGATCAACAATCCGTATGGGCAGAAACGAGAGCGGCAATCAGATTCCGCCGGCCGTATCTGTGTTTCTGGTACGACATTCCACTAAGTGAGATTTTCGGGTTTGGTCACTCAGGGTTCCGACGGGATCGACTAAGCCCTGGTGGCATGCCTACGCAGCGAAGTCGCCGATCAATTCCGGTAACTGTGAACGGAGTCGGTGATCTCGAAAAACCGTTACCACATGATGAGATAACTGAGAATTAACGTGACCTTCGACGTGTGTACGCGAAGATCGCGAACATGAGGGAGCACGGAACGCCAATGCGGGAGGCGTCGTGATCAAGGTTCTGCTGGCCGACGACGAGGACCTCGTCCGTTCCGGCCTTCGCATGATCCTGAGCAGCGTCGGGGACATCGAGGTCGTCGCGGAATGCGATGACGGGCACCTGGTAGCCGACCTGGCGCGCCAGCACCGTCCTCACGTGGTCCTGCTCGACATCCGGATGCGCACCTCGGACGGGCTCGCGGCACTGCGGAGGCTGCGGACACTGCCCGACCAGCCAAGGGTCTGCATCCTGACCACGTTCGACGTCGACGAATACGTTTCGGAAGCCTTGAGACTCGGTGCGTCTGGCTTCCTGTTGAAAGACACCGAACCGGAACAGCTCGTCAAGGCCGTGCGTGATCTCGCGCGCGGTGGTGCGGTTCTCGACCCCGGTGTGGCGGCAAGGGTTCTCGCGGCCGTTGCGGACGGCGAGCGGATGGCCGAGCCGGCACGCAGGCTCCTCGCGAGCCTGTCCGAACGTGAGCGCGAGGTGCTCGTGCTCATCGGCCAGGGCATGTCCAACGCGGAGATCGGCGGCACCCTTCACCTGTCGGAGGCGACGGTGAAGGGCTATGTGTCGTCGGTGCTCGGCAAGATCGGCGCGGTCAACCGCGTGCAGGCCGCTCTCGTGGCCTACCGCGGCGGCCTGATCGCTTGACGATGAACGGCTCTTTTGTCCACCTCAGGTGGACAAAAGAGCCGTTCATCGAAAGCTAGTTGCCCGAGACGATCTCGGGGATCTCCTCGGCTGAGGGTTCTACTTCCACGCGGTTGCGGCCGTGCCGTTTGGCGCGGTAGAGCGCCATGTCCGCGGCCGCGAACAGCTGGTCCAGCTTGGCCGGCCCCGCCGCGACGCCGATGCTCACCGTGGGGCGGCGCGCCGTCCCGAGCACCATCGTCCAGTCGTGGCCGTCGACGGCCGCGCGAATCCGCTCGGCCACGTTCGGGCCCACGTCCAGGTTCGGCCCGGTGTCGCCGATCAGCACCACGAACTCGTCACCAGCCCAGCGCGCCACCAGGTCGTCCGCGCGGCACTCACGCCGCAGCAGCGCCGCGATCTCGCGCAACGCCGCATCGCCCGCTGCGTGCCCGGCGTCGTCGTTCACGCCCTTGAACCAGTCCACGTCCACCAGCACGAGCCACGGCACCCGCCCGCGCGCCGCCGTCGACTCCAGCAACGCCGCCGCGGCACGTTCCAGCCCGAGCCGGTTCGCCAGTCCGGTCAACGGATCGCGCGCCGCGGCTTCCTGCGCCGCCACCGCCAGCCGTTGTGCCTGAACGGCCACCCGGCGCTGCTCCAGCGCCTGGCCCAGGCCTTCCTGCAACGTCTCCGTGGCCGTGCGCGAGGCCTGCATCGACCGCCGCAACGCCTCGGCCTCACCGACCGAGTCGCCCAGCGAGTGGCAGATGTCCGCGAGCTCCGTGGAGAACCGCAGCAGCAGTGACGTGTCGTTGATGCGTTCGGCATTGGAGACCGCACGTGACGCGAGTGTGCGCGCCTCGTCGAAATCACCCTGCTCACGCCGTACGACGGCCAGCACCCAGTTGCCGACGGAGATGCCCCAGAGGTCATTCGCGTCCAGCGACAGCCGCAGAGTTTCGGTGCCGGTCTCCTCTGCCTTCTCCAACTGACCGACACCGGCCAAGGAGCGGGCATAGGCACCCATCAACGCGCGGCGCATGACCTCCTCCTTGACGAGCCCCAGGCCTTCGTCGAGGTACGCCAGCGCCTCCTCGAAGATCGCCGGAGCCGCCGCGGGTGGTCCCGAGCAGGCGCGGAAGTTCAGCGACCCGCCGAGGCGCTGCAGACAGTGCGCCAACGTGTCGGTGTTGCCCGCACGGCGAGCCACCTGCACCGACAGCC
>JAVXWK010000962.1:0-2684 GCA_032230575.1 Pseudonocardiales bacterium
GGTGCAGGAGCATCACAAGGGCCGGGCCGACGACGCGAGCGACCAGAAGGTCCTCGGGCATCGAGTAGAACAGTGCGAGCACGAGCGGGATCTCGCTGATGGAGATGCTCTGCGCCTCGCGGCCGACCTGGATGTGGAAGACCCAGATCTCGGTCGCGGCGAACATCAGGGCCAGGACCCACCAGGGGATCCGCAGGCCGATGGGGGCATCGGGTGCATTGATCTGCAGGGCGATCCAGAGCACGGTGCCGACCACCGCCAGCACCGCGACCAGGCAGAGGACGCGCCGAGTGGGTCGCGCCGTACGTCGGGTCGGAGCCGGCAGTGTCCCTAGGGCACCTGCCGAAGCACTCACGATGACCTTTCGACGCGTTTGGGCTCTGGCCTTAGAGGGAGCTGGTCAGATCCACGAAGCGCCGGGGGCGCTCTCACGGCGGTCCTGGTTCATGATCTTCTCCCCGTTCGTCGCCGCGCTCGTCATCTGGCCTGAGTACGCATGAGTCGTCGTCATGTTGATCACTCCCACCCTGCGCTCGACCACAGATCGTTGGCCCAGGCGACATCGGCCCAGGTGGCACCCGCCCACGTTGCTCCGGCCCAGGTCGCCCCGGCCCAGGTGGCCCCGGCCCAGGTAGCGCCGTTCCAGCTGGCGCCCAGGGCTGGCGAGCTCTGCCAGTGTCCGTCCGCCCACGTCGCCCCGTTCAGGACGTCGGGGGAGGAGGTCGTCTCTTCGCTGGCGACAGCACCGGTGTCGACCGGGTTCCCGAGGATGTCCACCTCGCCGGTGAGCGGCACGCCGTTGAACTTCACCTTGAAGTGCCCACGAGCCTTGTCCAGGGATCCACCACCGGCGTTCTTGGCGGGAGCGGATACTCCCCTGCCCGGGTTGGTGGAGTACGCGGCATTGAGGTCCAGCGCCCCGGCGCCCTGGGCGTCGGTGGTGTAGCCGGTCAGAGGCTTCGCGGTGCGGCGCAGGACGTCCTTGACCTGGTCGGGTGTCAGCGCTGGCCGCTGTGACAGCAGGAGTGCGGCAGCGCCCGAGACCACGGCCGCCGACTGCGAGGTGCCGCTGCCCTTGAAGAAGCGCGCACCCACAGCGCCGGCACTGAACGTCGTGTCGACGAAGGAGGCCGGAGCCCGAAGGCTCACAACCGAGACGCCGGGAGCGACCAGGTCGGGGGCGCGCATCCCCAGAGCGACCGCGCCGCGCTGCGAGAACGCCGGCACCGTGTCGTCGGTGCGCTCGAGGGTGCCCTGCGTGTTCTGAGCGCCCACGGCGATGACCGCGGGGTTGTAGGCAGGGTTGGCCAGCCCGAGCCGGGTGCCGTCGCCGTTGCCGGCGGAAACCACCACGACGACTCCGCTGTGCCAGGCGACCTCGGCGGCGTGAGACAGGGGGTCCAGCTTGTAGTCCTGCGTGGAGTCCGTCCCGAAGGACATGTTCATCACGCGGATGTTCAGGCCAGCGTCGTGACCGTGCGCGACGACCCAGTCGATCGCCGCGATGACCTGCGAGACGTCGGTGTTGCCCTGGGCGTCTGCGAGCTTGAGGCTGACGATTCGGGATCCGGGAGCCATGCCGACGAAGTTGGTGTTGTCGGTGGCGAGGCCGGTGAGGCTGGTGCCCGTGTCGCGGCCGGCGATGATGCCAGCCATGTGGGTGCCGTGGCCGAAGGTGTCCATGTAGCGGAGGTTGGCGACCTGGGACTCGAAGGAGAAGTCCGGGCCGAGCACGAGCTTGTTCGGGCTGGACAGGCCGTTGACGGGCAGCACGCCGGAGTCGAGCAGGGCGATGTCGACGCCCTGGCCGGTGTAGCCGTTCCGCCAGAACGTCTGGGCGCCGGTGAGCTTGGAGACGTTGGTCATGTCGCCGGGAAGGCCGGTGGGTCCGACCAGGCTGGCCACGGCGGTCGTGACGTCGCCGAGGACGCCGGTGTCTTGCAGCTTCACCCGTGCGTCGTTGGTGACGCGACGGACGCCGGCGGCCTCGCGGAGCTGGCTCACCTTGCGGTCGGGCATGTCCACGATCACGGTGCTGAGCATCTGCTGCCGGGAGACGACCATCCCGCCGAGGTCGGTGGCGGCGGTGCCGACGGCCGGGAGGTGGCCGGGCTCAGCCTCGACGATGACCCGGGTGACCTTGTCCTCGCCGGCCGGAGCGGCCGTTGACGCGCCCAAGGCGGGGGCTCCAAACACACCGCCGAGTGCGACCGCGGCGGCGACGACGAGTCGCCATCCTTGCGGTCGTGCAAATCGCTGCGGCTTCACGAAACCCCCTGGGCAGATGGTGTGCTCTGCAATGGAGTCGTTACTGTGCCTTTACTTGTTACGGAATGTCATGAGCGATAGACGCAATGCACTCGAATGGAGTAGCGCTCACGCTCACAAAGGGCCGTTCGGCCGATGCGTGCTCATGACGATGGTGTGTCTGCACCGCCGAACGGGGGACCCCTGACACGGGCCCTTGACCTTTCACTCGGCCGGGCTGGTGTCCCCGTCCGGGTTGCCGCCGACGACCGGAATGACCGTGATCGGCGGCCGTCGTACCGACCGCACGAGCAGCTGCGCCACGTCGACGACCTCGACGTCCTCGCGCGCTGACCCGTCCTGCTTCTTCGTGTTGACCGCGTCGCCGAGCATGACCAGGCAGAACGGGCAGGCGGTCGAGACGATGTCCGGGTCCA
>JAVXWK010000968.1:0-12989 GCA_032230575.1 Pseudonocardiales bacterium
GCCGGACACCAGCGGCATCGACGACCAGGCCGCGTGGCTCGACGACAACACCCTCGCGTACGGCGCGATTTCCGGTTCCACGGGCAGGAGTTCCATCTTCCAGGTGCCCGCGGACGGCTCCGGCAAGCCCGCGCTGGTGGCGACGGACGCGTCCTCGCCCGTGCCGATGGCGTCTAGTTCCTGAACCAGGCGGAGCGCCACGGCTTGGCGCTCGTGATCAGCTTGCTCACCGACACCGGCTCGTAGTCGCGGGCTCGCAGTTCGGCCACCAGTTCTCGGGTGACGTCGCCGCGGTCGAACGTCGGTTCCGGCGTGGTGTCGCCGGGCGGCACCTCGAAGCCGTCGTGCATCAGCATGATCGAGCCGGGGTGCAGCCCCTCCAGACCACGGGCGGCGACGTCGGAGGCTGCTCCGTCGACCCAGTCCCGGACCGTCGGTCCCCACACGACGGGCATGAGGCCCGCGCGTCGCGTGGCCGCGTAGGTGGCGGGCGACTGGGCGCCGTAGGGCGGGCGGAACATCCGCACGTCACGGCCGGCCACCTTGGACAGTCGTTCACGGCCGTTCTCCAGCAGCCCACGGACTTCACCGCGCGGCAACGACGTGAGCCGCGTGTGGTCGACGCCGTGCAACGCGATCTCGTGGCCCTCGTCGAGCACTGCCCGCACGAGTTCCGGGTAGCGCTCGGCTCGGTAGGCGAGCTGGAAGAACGTGGCCTTGAGGCCCAGGGACGCCAGCGCTTCCAGCACGGCGGGGGTGCCGACGGGGTCCGGGCCGTCGTCGTAGGTCAGGGCGACCAGCAGCGAGTCGGTCCTGCCGCCGCGGATCGAGCCGACCGGAGAAAGAACGGTATCGGCAGACCTGCGGAGAAAACGTCTGGTCTGAACAGAAAGCGCCACGGTCATCCCTGCCCGGCAATGCGCACGACATCTTCAGCCGCGCGTCCCCACGAGTAGTGCCTGGCCGTCTCTTCCCGTGCTTCCCAGGTGTGCTGGTAGATCGAGTCGTCGGCGAGCACCGAGGCGATCACCTTCGCCAGGTCCTCCGGGTCCTCGGACCGCACGAGCTCCCCCGTCCGCCCCGCCGAGATGATCTCCGGCATCGCGAACGCATCCCGGCCCACACAAGGCAACCCGCGCGACAACGCCTCGGCGAACGCGATCCCGAACCCCTCGAACCGGGACGGCAGCACGAACAGATCATGCGCGTCGTACAAGTCAGCCAGCTCGGACACCGGCAGCCGGCCGAGGAACGAGACCCCGTCCGGCACCTCACCGGGTAGCGGCCACTCCGTCGGCCCCACGACAGTCAGCGTGATCGCCGGGTCCACGTCGTGCCGCAGCGCCGACAACGCCCGCACCACCTGGTCGCCGCCCTTGGTGTGGAAGTCCTTGCCCACCATGAGCAACTTGCGCCGCGACGAGACCCGCCGCTCGAACACATCAGAGGAAACCGCGCCGGACAACGCCGAAATCCCGGGGTTCACCACGTGCACACGCGAAGCAGGCAACCCCGTCACCGACACCAGGTGGTCGGCGAACCAGCGCGACATCGCGAACACCCCGGAAGCCGACGCGTACACACGCCGCTGCCGATCAGCCGACCACTTCACGGAATCAGGCGAAAGCGACGGGAAGTGCGTCAGAGAACCCTCACGCGCCAACAACTCCAGCAGCACGTCGTAGCTCAGGTCCTGCAACAGGAAATAGGGCCGGGAGAGCACCGCGAGGTCCTGGATCTGCAGCACGGCATCAGGCGCCGAAGAGCTGCAAGCCTTGCGCAGCACCGACTCCTCGTAGAACCGGGCACCGCGCGAGTGCCGCCACATCGACACCCACTGCCCGTTCACCCGCCGGGCGTGCGCGGCCTTCAACCCCAGCCGCACCAACGAAGAGTGCGTCACCCCGAGGTCGACCACGTCGGCAACAGACCGCAACGCCTCGCGGAGGTTCCACGGCGTGTAGGACCACGTCGGCTCCGGCACCGGGTCCCAGCTGCACGCGAATCCCAGCTTCATCTGGCCACCTTCTGCCGCACGGGCGGGACGGGCTTGACCGGTTCGTCCAGAGCTCGGCGCGTGATCCGCCACAACGCGCCGGTGATACCGAGCAACAGGAACAGCAGCCCGCTGATCATCGGGAACCCGAGCCCGTCGAACGTCGCGAAAGCCAGCGCCGCCACCGCGATCGACGCGCACAGCACCTGGCCGAGGTGCCGCATCTCGTCATCCATCGCCCGCGCCCGCACCCCGCGGGCGGAGAAGATCCCGACCAGGAACAACGCGACCAGCGCGAAAAGCCCGATGAAGCCGGTCTCCACGATCTGGCCGAGGTACTGGTTGTCCAGCGTGATGAACGCCTTGGGCAGGAACGTCCCGAACCCGCGCCCCAAGAACGGTGACTTGTCGATGAACTCGCCGACCACCACGTAGTCGTCGGTGCGGCCCTGGATGCTCGGATCGTCCTGCCAGCCGGTGAACAGACCGGTGATCGTGCCGACGAGACCGGGGATCAGCAGTCGCAGCACCACGATCGCGACCGGCGCGACCAGCAACGCGATCGCGCGGCGGATTCCGGACCACCCGAAGAACAGCACGATGAACGCGACGAACAAACCGAGGGTCGCCGACCGGGACACCGACATCGGGCTCGCCAGGCCGATCAACGACACCAGCCCGACCCACAGCCAGCGGCGGGTCTTGACGTAGAAAGCCTGGTGCAGCGCGATCGGGAACATCATCGCGAGCACCACGCCGTACTCGATGGCGTGCGAGGCGGTGGCGGAGACGCGGCGGAAGTTGGACCGGTCCGTCACGGACCCGATGACGTAGTTGATCTTCAATCCGGGGATGTGGTAGAGCTCGGCGATGTTGAAGCCGGTCGCGAACTGCAGCAACCCCATCACGGCGATGATGCCCGTGAGGATCACCAGCGTGCGCAGCAGCAGCTCGACACTCCTGCGCGTGCGCAACAGGTCCGCGGCCACGAACGCGATGCCGCACCACGACATCAGCGTGAGGATCGCCCTGTCCGCGCCCGAAAGCTGGTCGGCGGGCAACGGGTTCAGCACGCCCCACGCGTAGGACAGCATGATCGCGCCCGCGAACGCCAGCACGACGAGCCTGATGGGCTGCAGCCCGGTCTGCACCCCGTTGCCGGGCAGCATCCTGACCATCAGCCAGAACAGGAGCATGCCCATCCCGACGACACCCGCGGGAGTACCGCTGGCGCCGAGGGGACCGATGATCATCTGCGCGGGCAGGCAGAACAGCAGTACCGCGTAGACGGTCAGCAGGCCTCGCGCGTCACCGGGTTCGGGTCTGCGGAGGAAGTCCAGCACCGGTCACTCGCGCCGGGTCTGCGGAGCGGGCGACGAGCCCTCCTCGCTCGGCCACTGGACGTCACCGTTCTTCGCCGCCGGGACCTGCACCGGCCGGAACCTGTGCGTCTCCTCGGACCCCGTCTTGTGCACCACGGGAGGCGGCGGGCCCGTCGTCGCGGGCCGCGCGGGCGTGGCCGGACGAGCGGGCGTGGGGACCGGTGGCTTCGCGGGCGTGTCCACGACCGGCGGCAGGTCCGTGCTGTCGACGAGCGACTCCTCGACGAGCGAGCGCTGCTTGCGGCGCGTCTTCACGCTCTCGATCACGAACGCCGCGAGCACCGTCGACGCGAGCCCGACCACGAGCATGCCGGCGAGGGCACGGAGCTGGCTGCCGCGCTGGATCTCCGCGTGCGTCGGCAGCGTGATCGGGTTCGTGGTGATCAGGAACTGCTGCGGCGCCTTCAGGTCGACCTGCGCCTGCCGCAGGTTGTCCGTCATCGCCTTCTCGACGATCTGCGCGGTCTTCAGCGCCTCCGTCTCGCTCTTCGACGTGGCCGTGACCTGCAGCATCGGTGCCTCACCCGGCACGATGTCGACGAGGTACTCCCCCGTCGCCCCCTGCTGCATCATCAGCTCGACCGTCGAGAAGTCGTTCATCTTGCGCGCGGTGATCTCCGCGACGATGCCGAGCGAACCGCCGAACCCGAGGAACGGGTTGGCCTGACCGGCCTGCGAGGACCCGACCTGTGCGGGCACGAGCAGCACGTCCGACGCCTTGACCTGGTACGTCGGCGGCACCGCGATCATGACGCCGATTCCGGCGCCGATCATGATGGCGAAGCCGACCAGCACCGTCACCCATCGCCTGCGCAGCACCTTCAGCGCGCTAACGAAATCCACGTCCGCCCCAGGTTTTTCCCGTGCCCCAGTGAGCACGAGCCTACGCGAACGTTTGGTGCCTTCGCTCATTCCGCCACCTCCGAGGTCCTCGTCTGCTCGCGATGCCAGACCTCGAGCGAGAGCAGGGTCCACAAGCGCGGTTGTTCGTTCCTGCCGCCCGAGTCGTGCTCGGCCAGCAGTCTTCGCACGCCCGCCGGGTCCAGTACACCGCCGACGAACGAGTTCGGCCCGGTGAGCAGGTCGTGTGCCATCTCGCGCAGCCCGTCGCGGAACCACGCGTCCAGCGGCACCTTGAAGCCCGACTTGGGGCGGTCCACGATGTCCGAGGGCAGGTGCTGTCTCGCCACTTCCTTGACGACCCACTTGGTCGTGCCGCGCCGCACCTTCACCGAGCTCGGCAGGGTGAACGCGAGCTCGGCGACCCGGTGGTCGAGGAACGGCGGCCGCAGCTCCAGCGACGCCGCCATCGACATCCGGTCGCCGCGTTCGAGCAGGTTGTCCGCCAGCCACGCGTGCGAGTCGGCGTAGAGCATCCTTCTCAACGCATCCCCGCGGCCACGGCTGTAAGCAGGCGTGATGTCACGGGTCGCCACGCCACCGAGCAACGCCCGCGACTCGGCCGTCGTGAACGGGGCGAACCAGCCGCGCATCCGGGCGGCGGCGCTGGGCTCGGCCATCGCCCGCAGCGCCACGCCGAAGCGGGCGGCCTTGGCGGGCAGCGAGTTCTCCAGCCTCGACAACGCCGCGTGCCGCAGCCAGGCCGGAGCGATTCCGGCCCAGCGGGTCGCGGCGGCGAACTTGTACTTGGGATAGCCACCGAACAGCTCGTCGCTGCCCTCACCGGACAGCACGACCTTCACGTCACGCCGAGCCAGCTCGGCGAGCTTGAACACCGCCACGTCGGCGGGCTCCGACAGCGGCGCGTCCCGGTGCCGGCTCAACCGGCCCCAGTTCTCCTTGAAGTCCTCTGCCGTGACGATCACGTTGTGGTGCTCGCTGCCGACCTCGGCCGCGACCTTCTCGGCCCAGTGCACCTCGTCCACCCGCGGGTCGCCGAACCCCGCGGAGAACGTGTGCAGCTCGCCGCCACCCCGCACCTTGGCCACCAGCGCGGTGATCAGGCTGGAGTCCACGCCACCGGACAGGTACGCGCCGACCGGCACGTCCGCCACCAGCGCGTCCCGCACCGACCGTTCGAGTGCCTCGGCGACGAGAGCGACCGCTTCTTCGGGCGTGCAGTCGCGCACGAGTCCCTGCGCGGGCAGCTCCCAGTACGGCGTCTCGGTGATGTCGCCGGTCCGCGAGACCGTGAGCCGGTGGCCGGGCAGCACCTTCCGCACGCCGTCGACCAGCGTGTACGGCGCGGGCACCGACCGGTGGGCGAGGTAGTCGTGCAGCGAGGCGTGGTCCACGCCCCGGTCGCCGATCAGCGGGATCAGGGCCTTGATCTCCGACGCGAACGCGAACACCGTCGAATCCGCGTAGTAGTACAGCGGCAGGATGCCCATCCGGTCGCGGACCAGGTGCAGGTCACCGGTCTGGGCGTCGTCGATCGCGTAGGCGAACTGGCCGCGCAGCTTCCGCACGCCGTCGACGCCGTCCCGTTCGTACAGCGCGAGCAGCGTCTCGGTGTCGCCGTCGGTGTGGAACGGGTAGGTGAGCTCCTCACGCAGTTCGCGGTAGTTGAGGATCTCTCCGTTGAACGCGATGTGCCGCTTCTCGTCCGGCGTGGCCATCGGCTGCTTGGACGCGGCGAGGTCGATGATCGACAACCGCGTGTGCGCGAAGCCGGTGGACCCGCTCACCCAGATCCCGGCGTCGTCGGGACCGCGGTGGTGCAGCGTGGCCGCCATCGCCCGCAACAGGGCGGGGTCGACCGGCCGGCCGTCGAAGCGCCGGACTCCGGCGATGCCGCACATCAGGCTTCTCCCTCGGCGAGACGCATCAGGTCACGGGCGCGGGCGTCCCAGGAGGCCGACAGCACCGAACGGCGGCGCTGCTCGGGAGTCCCGATACCGCCGTCCTTCAGCGTCAGCCGGATCTGCTCGATGAAGTCGTCGGGGTCGGCCGCGACCCGGACGCGGTCGGTGTAGTGCTGGACCTCGGGGAAGTCGGTGCTCACGATCGGCAGGCCGAGCGCGAGGTACTCCTTGAGCTTGATCGGGTTGGCGTGCTTGATCCAGTCGTTGTCGAGCCACGGCATCAGCGCGACGTCGAAACCCGTGCCGTACGCGGGAATCTGCTCGTACGGCCGGAAGTCGAGCCACGTGACGTTGGAGTACTTCTCGTAGCGCTCCATCGAGCAGGTAGCGTCACCGATCAGCACCAGGTGCGCCTCGGGGATCTCCTTCGCGACCCGCTCCAGCAGGTCGAAGTCCACCAGGTAGTCGTCGAGGCTGCCGAAGAACCCGATCACCGGGCCCTGGATCGACGCGACGTCCGCCGGGAGCTGGTCGCGGCGGCGGAAGTGCTCCAGATCGACACCGTGGTCGAGGAAGTGACCACGGGTGCCGGTCTGGGGCTCGTCCTCCTCCTGCAGCGCGCGGCTGACGTAGAGGACGTGGTCGGAGTGCTCGAGGAGCTCGTCCTCCAGCGCCTTGATCGTCACCTGGTCCGACTCGGGGAACGCCGAGTGGCGGTCGGAACGGTTGTAGACCAAGGACGCGCGCGGCATCGGCTTGATCACGTCCCACGAGGTGGGGATGGTCGCGACGACGACCGGCGCGCGCATGCCCAGCGCGAGACAGACCGCGCGAACCTGAACGCGCACCAGCACCGAGTTCAGCTTGCGCAGCCACGGCTTTCCGTAGAACGGCAGCGGAAGCGGTGTCATCACGTGGAAACCCGGGGTGTCCGGGATCGGGCGGCGCACCAGCATCGCGACGCTGCGGGCCTTGCGCAGGATCCGGCGCAGGAACTGGGTGCTGCGGCCGGGCAGCGGCATGCGCAGGCCGATGCTGTTGACCAGCAACACCTTCCGGTGCTTCGCGACGCGGCGCAGCAGCTGGAAGTCGGAGTGCGCCCGGTTGTGGTACCACCAGTCCTGGGCCGAGAAGCACAAGTACGCGGCTGTGTTCTTGTTCGTGTCCAACGGTTCCGGCCACTCCCGCATGCCGATCAGTCCCCGCAACGCGGCACGGTGCCGCGGCCGGTGGATCCGGAGAAGTTCGTTCAACGCCACCGCGAACCACATCAGCACGGACTGCTGCCGGCCGTGACGCTCGCGGTGCAACCGGACGCGGTTCGCCTGCAGCAGCGCCCACAGCCGCGCCGACGTCTCGGACTCGCCGCCGAGGTGGACGGCGACGGCCTCGGGCTCGTAGCGGACCGCGAAACCCTTGTCACGCGCGCGGAGCATGTACTCGGTTTCCTCGGAGTACAGCAGGTAGCGCTCGTCCAACGTGCCGACGGCGTCGACGCACTCGGCGGTGACGAGCCACGCGGCACCGGTGATCCAGTCAGCGGTCTCGCCCGGCCGCACGACGATCTCGCCCAGCGCCGGGTACTTCCCCGCCGTCGTCCCGCCGAGCAGAGCCTGCCCGAGCACGCGCAACGGCGTCGGCTCGCGGCGGACCGAGTGCTGCACGACGCCGTTCTCGTCGACGAGCAACGGCGCGACGATACCGGTTCCTGGTCGCACGGCCGCCCTGAGTGCCGCGACCGCGCCCGGTTCGAGCCGGACGTCCGCGTTGAGCACCAGCACGTCGCAACCGGGGGCCGCGGCGATGCCCGCGTTCACGCCTGCGGCGAACCCGTCGTTGCCCAGCCGCCGCACGACCTTGGCGCCCGCGGCCTCTGCCAGTTCCACGGTGGTGTCCGCGGACGCGTTGTCCACGACCACGGCCTGCCAGTCGGTGACCCCGCTCAATGCGACCGGCAGGGCCTCGAGGCAGCCGCTGATGACGTTCGCACTGTTGTAGGTGACGACGACCACGGCCAGAGGTCTTGCGGGAAGTGAATCCACGAGCTGGGTCCTCCGGAGGCGAGCTGCGACCGGGAATCCGGCCGCGATGTCTACGACCTCTAGATCGAGGAGGCCTGTCCCGCCGTTACGTTCCGTGGACCTGAGAAACGCCTGAGGACTACTCCGGCAACACAAGGTGTCGCCGAGGTAGCCCTCAGTGTTTTCGTGAGTATCACACTAATTCGGACTCAGCCGACCTTGACGGGCTTGCCGTTCTGGTCGACGTTGCCACCACCGTCAGTAGCGCCGCCCAACGCGTTGTAGAAGGGGGCGTACTGGAATTGAGTGGTGAGCACGTTGTTCTTGATCACGAACGGCGGTGAGGCCGCGGCGAAGATCAGGTGGTTCGAACGGGTGATGTAGTTCCCGTCGATCGTCCAGTTCTTGCTGACCGCGGTGCCCGCGCCCGGCGTGGCGTCGTTGTAGATGCCGACGCCGTTGTGCGTGTACTGGCCGTCCGAGCGGATGCCGTCGATGTAGTTGTGCTTGATCACACCGTTGGAGCCGTTCGGGTTGATGTTGATGACATCCGTGTGGTCACCGGACTTGAACCAGATGTCGTGCAGGAAGTTGTCCTGGATCAGGTACGGGCCCTGGCCCTGGATGATGATCGGGATGTTGAAGCCCGAGATGTTGTTGCGCAGGAACGTGCCGCGGTCGTAGGCGAAGATGCCGTTGCCGGACAGTCCGCCGGTACGGGGCGAGATCGTGCTGTCCTGCACCGTCACGGTGCCGTTCTCGATCCACATGGCGTGGTTGTCGCCGCCGTAGATCCGGCTCTGCTGCACCAGGACCTGCGTGGCGTCCGGCACGTTGACGTGGACCATGCCGTCGACCTCGTAGTTCTCGAAGACGAACGGGTCGCCCGCGTTGCCGGAGCCGCGCGCGCCGTGGTCCTTGAGCCAGCGCACGTCGACGAGCTGGTCGCCCTTGAGCGCGCGCAGGCCGCCGTTCTTGACGCCGGTGTTCCCGGCGCCCGGCCATCCGGTCATACCCGGCGGCGTCGGCGGCTTCGGGGTGCCGGGCGGCGCGGGCTTCTGGGTGGTCGTGGTGGGTGCGACGGAACTGGAGGACGGTGCGGCGCTCGACGAGGAGGCAGCGCTGCTCGACGTGGCGGACGTCGTGGTGGTGGCCGGCTGGGCGTCGCCCGAGTTCGCGCCCGCGGGGGAACAGGCGGCGAGTGCGACAGCGAGTGCGGCGAAGGATGCGATGCGGGACCGTTGCCGAAGGGGAGCACGGCGATCGTTCTGTCTCGCGCTGCCACGGACAGTGGCGGTGCGGTGGAGCACGGGGGATGCCACCTTTCAGTTCGGGCCGCCAACTTCGAGAAGTGGATCTCCCGCGGCCGGGACATCACTCGAACGATCTCGTTATCTGACGGTTACCGTTTAGGGCAGGGGGACGGTAACCCAGGCCAGAAGGCCGTGCATTAGGCCGTTCAGACCAGTCGAGCCATTTCACCGCTACCAAACCGAAATAGCCATCACCTGATCGGGTTGATCTATTTCAAGAATGACCGCAGGTCAGCACAGAAAATGATCTGGCCTTCCCGTAACGCTCTTGAAGAGAATTCCCCGCCAGTGGTACATCAACAAACATTTGCAGGTGCACAGGGTGAGTCGTGCCACGTCGTGGGATCAGGACGGTGCGGGACTCGCCGGTTCCAGATTCTTCAGGTCCGCCAACGAGTGCCGGACCGGAGCGACAACCGGCAGGTAGAGCAGCAGTCCGCCGATGCCACCGATCAACAGGATCGCGACGTCGTGATCCAGAACTCGGGTCACGACAAGGGGAACGAGGATGAGCGCGAACACGCCGAGTACCGGCCTCGTCACCGCTCGGGCGAGGCTCAGCGGGCGCACTCCCAGCCCTCGCAAGGCGAAGAGGAAGGCGGGCAGCATCACCCCGACCGCCACGACCATGTGCGCGATGCCGACACCCAGGACACCGGCGCTGTGGGCACCGAGGGCGAGGGCGGGTATCAGGACGGCTACCCACAGTGCCTGGAGCGCGAGCGTCTGCTTCGCGTTGCCCACGGCGATCAGGACGTCGAAGCACAGCTGCAGGGCGACCCTGGCCAGGCCGAGCACCGCGAGGAACATCAGTGCGGTGGACGCGGCCGACCACTTGTCGCCGTAGAGCACGCGGATCGCCGGCCCGGCCATCAGCGCGAGCAGGCCGCAGATCGGGACCGCCGCCGCCATGAGCAGGCCCATCGACCGTGCGAAGGCGATCCGCAGGGACGGCAGGTCGTGCTGGAGGCGGGCGAACGCGGGCACGCTCACGCGCGCGACCGGGATGGACAGCAGCGTGACCGGCCAACTGGAGAGGTTGAACGCCAGCACGTACAGGCCGAGCGTCTCCGGGCCGAGGAGCCTGCCGACGACGATGTTGTCGACCTGGACCATCGCGACGGCCAGGATCGTGGCCCCGGCCAGCGGGAGGCCGTCTTTCAGCAGTTCCCTCGCGACCTTCGGGTCGAATGCCGGCTTGTAGCGGACCGGGGTGAAGAAGAGGTGCAGCAGGCCGTTGATCAGGTTGCCCGCCAGCCGCCCCCACACCAGGCTCCACACGCCGAACCCGGTGAGCGCGAGCACGAGGGTGAGGCCGGTCGTGACGACGAACCCGGTCAGGTCGGCGTAGGTGCGCAGGTCCTGGCGGAAGGATCTGGTGAGCATCGCCGACGGCACCGCCAGCGCGCCGTTGATCAGGATCGCGAACGACAGGACTTGCACCAGACTTGTCGCTTCCGGTGCGCCCAGTGACCGGCTGAACACGCCGGCGCCCGCGAAGAAGACGCCGAACAGCACGCAGCTCGACCCGAAGATCACCGTGACCGCGGTCGGCGCGATTCTGGAGACGTCACCGGGCCAGCGGACGAGGACCTGCTCGAGGCCGAGGTCGTTGAAGTTGATGAGGAACACCAGCGCGACCGTGGCGACGGCGAACAGGCCGTAGTCGTTCGGCGTCAGCACGCGCGCCAGGATGATGCCGGAGATCAGGTTCGCCAGCCGCGACAGCAGGGTGCTGGCGAAGCTCCAGCGCACCCCCTTCCTGACGAGGGTGCCGAGGTCCTCTTCCTTGCTCACTTCTGCCCTCTCAACGAGGTCTTGAGCGCCGCCCACGACCTGTTCTCAAGGAACGGCCGCTCGAACACGCGGTGGAAGAGGTACGAGCCGCCGAGCACGGCCGCGAGCCCGAGCACGAGCAGCAGGCCGAACCTCGCGAACTTGTCGCTGACGAGGTGCTCCACGACGAAGTGGTCGGTCAGCCACAGCAACGGCAGGTGCACCAGGTACACGCTGTAGGAGAAGAGCCCCACGCCGCTGAAGACCCGGTGTGCCAGCAGGTCTTCGAGCGGTTCGAAGTGGCCGCCCGCGAGTGCCGCGAGAACTGCCGCGGTGCCCGCGCCGAGCAGCAGGTCGATCCAGAAGTAGGCGTGGTCGACCCACACCGAGCCCATGGTGATCGCTACCAGGACGAACCCCGCGTAGCACGCCGCACCGGCCCAGCCGATCCAGCGCGGAACCTCGCCGGACCTGACCACGTCCGCTGCCGCCACGCCGAACACGAACAGCGCGAGGAACTGCGGGGTCAGGTTCAGGATGCCGTCGAGCGGGCCGACGTTCTCGCCGATGAGCTGGGACCCGACCACACCGACCGTGAAGATGGCGACCATCCACGCCGGACCGAGTTTCCTGCGGAACCACAGCACCAGCGGGAAGAGGAAGTAGATCTGCCACTCGATGGCGATCGACCAGAACGCGCCGTTGGGCTTCGGGCTGTCGACGACGTCCTGCACGAGGAAGAAGTGCGCGATGACGCCCTTGAGCGTGATCGCCCGCCCGGTCAGCTCCGGGGTGATCAGGCCGAACACCAGCACGCTGAGCCCGAGTGCGGCCCAGTAGGGCGGCAGAATGCGCCACGCTCTTCTGCGGATGAACCTCATGACACCGCCGAGCTCGTACTCACGGCGTGCGGGCGCGACCGTGAGCGAGAAGCCGCTGACGACGATGAAGACGGCCACCGCGAGGTGGCCGTAGACGAGCCAGCCGAGCACGAGCGGCCCGGTGTTGACCGGATAGGCCGGGTAGACGGTGAACCAGATGTGGTGCAGCACCACGTACACCGCGGCCAGCGCGCGCACACCGTCCAAGAAGGACAGACGGGTGCGGGCAGGCGCGCTGACCGTCGCGGTCACCGTGCGACCAGCCCGTCGCCCGCTTTCTGGTACGCCTTGCCGCACTCGCAGGTCAGGTCCTCAGCGAGCCGTTCCCCGCACTCGCAGACCCAGCCGCGGACCTTGGCCGGGTTGCCGGCGACGAACGCGTGCGCCGGGACGTCCCTGGTGATCACCGCGCCCGCCGCGGCGAACGCGTGCGCGCCGATCTTGGTGCCGCACACGACCGTGGTGCCCGCGCCGAGCGTGACGCCGTTCTCGACCTGGGTGGCCAGCAGGGCTTCGGGGCCCTTCTTGATGTGCGCGCGAGGCCTGAGGTCGTTGGTGAAGACGACGTTGGGGCCGAGGAACACGTCGTCGCCGACGTTCACACCGTCGAACAGCAGCACGGCGTTCTTGACCGTGACGCGGTCGCCGAGCACGACGCCGCCTTCGACGAACGCGTGGTCGCAGATGTTGCAGTCCTTGCCGACGACGGCGCCGGGCAGCACGTGGGCCCAGGCCCAGATGCGGGTGCCTTCGCCGACCGAGTCTGATTCGTTGAGCCCGAGGGGATGCACGCTAACCACAGCTCGCCCCCACCTTCCGCGTCCAGTCCGCGAGGTCGATGAACGGGGCGTTTTT
>JAVXWK010000970.1:0-10951 GCA_032230575.1 Pseudonocardiales bacterium
CGGCCCGTACAGCGCGGGCGTGGCGAGGTCGGACGACATCATCGACAAGGGCAACGCCGCCTTGAAGATGTTCGACCGCTTCCTGCCGAAGTACCTCGAGGCCTGCGGCATCGCGGGCAAGGGCAACGGCGACTTCACGCACGACAAGGTCATCGAGCTCTGGGACCAGCAGCGCAAGATCCAGTTCTCCAAGCTGGAAGCCGAGATCCAGGAGTGGGCGACGGCCCGCAGCGCGATCACCGACGCCGCGGGCAAGATGCAGTCCGACATGAACGGGCTGTACAGCCACTGGACCGGTAAGGCCTCGGAGAAGTCGAGCGACTACTTCGGGAAGTTCCAGGCGCAGGTCCGTGTCGTCACGGACTCGCTGACCGGCTCCGAGCAGGCCGTGGGCATGGCGTGCTCGAAGGTTGCCGAGGCGGTCCGCGTGAAGACGCAGTGGTTGCTGGACAACTACAAGGAACGCATCTGTGAGCGCACGCCGCAGGAGGTCGACGTGATCGTTCGCGTCGCCCGAGCCGGCCGCGGCGCGAGCGACGAGGACATTCAGACCATCGCGTCGTTCCTGCCGACCCAGCAGGGGCAGCAGTCCGTCGCGGACATGGTCGGCGACGACAACTGCGACCTGAACGACGAGACCAAGGACTACGCCGCCCGACAGGCCGTCGAGTGGTGCAAGATCTTCTGCGACACCTTCCGCGGCATCCTCGACGCCTTCAAGACCACGTGTGAGAACACGAAGAAGGCGGTCGACGAGCACTGGGCCAACATGAACAAGTTCCTCGCCGAGAGGGACGAGGACCCGTTCAAGGTGCTCGGCCAGACCCAGGGCACCGGTAACGGCAAGGGTGGCGACAAGAACGGCGGCGGGGGCAAGACCGGCGGGGGTGGCGGCACCGGCACTGGTGGCGGCGGTGGCGGCGGAACGGGTTCCGGCGGTGGCGGCGGCATGCCGGAGATCCCGAAGCCGGAGAACCCGCTCGACAAGAACGGCGACGGCAAGCCCGACCTGCCCGGCGACACCGACGGCGACGGCAAGATCGACGACCTCGACGGTGACGGCAAGCCCGACGACAAGGACGGCGACGGCAAGCCGGACCAGCCCAAGCCCGAGGAGAAGCTCGAGTCCGTCACGGTCAAGGCCGGCGACAACACGATCAAGGTCACGGAGCCCGACTCGAACGGGCACGTGAAGATGACGATCGACACGCCGAAGGGCGACCCGAAGACCTACGACCTCGACTTCAGCAAGAACCCCGAGGCCGCCAAGGCGCTGATGGGCCAGAACGGCACGCAGGCCATCACCAGCATGGCCAACCAGCTCGCCGGCACGCCCGCCCAGGGCGCGCAGACGCCTGGTGCTCCCGCCGCGGGCAACACGCCGACGGCCGGTGGCGGCACTCCCGGCGGCCCCGGTGGCACCGGTATGGGTGCGCCCGGCTCGGAGTCGAACCCGATCCCGGTCGAGGTCGGCGCCGACGGCAAGATCCACATCGAGCAGGACGGCGTCAACTTCACCGCCGAGGTCGACGGCAAGACCGGCGAGATCAACCTGATCGCGGACAACGGCGACGGCACGCCTGACCAGATCGGCGTGAGCTTCGGCGAGGACGACAACCCCGCCGCGAGCACCGATCCGGCGGGCGACACCGGCCGCGGCGGTGGCGGCGGCATGAGCGGCGACCTGCGGATCGACGAGCCGCTGACCCTGCCGGACCAAGCCTTCCCGCAGTCCGCCGACGGGCAGTTCCAGACGATGCCCGCACCCGCCCAGGGCGAGTTCCAGACGATGCCCGCTCAGGCTGAGTTCCAGACCATGCCTGCCCAGGGTGACCAGGTGTGGAGCCCGCCGGGGCAGGAGAACCCGAACGTCGGCGAGCGCTTCCAGGAGTCGATGGGGCGCAACTACATCCAGGACAACGGCATCATGCCGAGCGTCGGCGAGCCCAGGATCTCCGGTGAGGGCCCGCAGTTCGCCCACGCCGCGTCCTCGGACACCACGTCGACGTCCGGCGTCTCGTTCACCGGTGGCGGCTCGCACGGCAGCGAGTCCGTGCTCGGCGGGTCGGCACCGGCGGAGAGCGCCTGGAGCACGCCGTCCCAGAGCGACCACAACAGCAGCGGCATCGGCGCCGACACCAACGCCTCCGAAGCCGGTCAGGCGGGTTCCGCGAACCTGCCGTCCATGCAGGACGGCCACGGCCAGCCCACGTCCGGTGCCGCGTCCGGCGGCATGATGGGCGGCGGGATGATGGGTGGCGGCGGCATGATGGGCGGTGGCGGCGCCGGCGGTCAGCAGGGCGGTGACACCGAGCGCGGCGCGAGCCAGTGGCGCACCACCGGTTCGCTGTTCGACGACGACAACAACCCGCTCAACCGTCCGGTGGGCGTGCTCGGGGAGGACTCGCGGACGTGAGTGTCCAGGACGAGGTCAAGGCTCTGGAAGCGCGGTTCGAAGCCACGAACCGCGAACACTCCGAGCGTGCGGAGCTGGCCAGCCGCAAGGTCGACCAGACGATGGCCGACGCCAAGGAGAAGAACGAGCAGAACCTCGCCAACGCGGCCAAGGTCGCCACGAGGCTGCACGAGATGTCCGGTCGCCAGAAGGCGGCCGGTGGCTGGGGCACCGCGGCGGCCACGGAGAAGAAGTCGGGCGAGTTCGCGTTCGGCACCGAGGAGGACGAGGAGCAGGACGACATGCCGGGCTTCCGTCCGGGCGGCTGGGCACCTCCGTCGTCCCCGGCTCCCACTCCGGAGCCCGTCGCGCCCGTCTACCAGGCGCCTCCACCTCCACCTCCGCCACCGGCGCCACCGGTCCGGCAGCCTCCGGCAGTTCGGCGGCCGCAGCGCCAGGTCGTCGACGATGACGACGACCTGAGCAACCAGAGCTGGTTGTCCTGAACGACGAACGCCCCCAGGTCCGACGACCTGGGGGCGTTCTCGTTGGTCAGTGCTGGGGACCGTAGCCGGGAGGGGGCGGCCCCTGCGGCGGTCCTTGAGGTGGTGGGCCGTAGCCGGGTGGGGGCGGCTGTTGCGGTCCCTGACCGTACTGCGGCGGCATCTGCTGCTGGCCGTAACCGGGCGGCGGCGGTCCCCAACCTGGTTGCGGCTTCGCGGCCTGCTTCGCCTGGAAGTGCGCGGCCAGCGGGGGCGACCAGGTGATACCGGCCGCGATCAGCACGCCGACCAGCACGGCCAGCAGCTCACCGTCGAACGAGCCGTTGAACGACCTCAGCAGGAACCCGATCAGGAACAGCGCGGCCGCCGCACCCACGACGAACCTGCTCGCCGCCGTGCCGATCGCGACCATCACCGCACCCACCAGCAACGTCAGCGCACCGATAGCGAGCGACCCACCCGTCGCGATCCGCATGACGTCGCCCTTGGAGATGCCGGTCAACAGCCGGTCGACGGCTTTGACCACCACGCCCCCGCTGCAGGCCAGCGCGAGGACACCGACGGCCACGACCAGGCCGATGCGCAGACCCTTGTTGTCGGGCCTCGGCCCGTAACCCGGTGGCGGTGGTCCCTGGAACTGCTGCTGAGGCGGTTGTCCTGGCGGGGGCTGCTGCTGGTGCCAGCCCTGGTTCTGTCCTCCTGGCATCACGAACAGCAAGCTACCGCTGACGCAGGGCTTCCCGCTGGAAGACGAGGTTCGCGTTCTTCACATCGCTGTCGAGCAGCTCGTCGTACATGCGCTCCCCGGTCAGCACCCGCAGCAGGAACGCCGTCACGAACGCGCGGCCCAGCTTGTGCGACCCGCGCTCGGCACGCCCGTCCAGCATGAGCTCGCTCCAGTGCCGCCCCTCGGTGAACCCGAGGTGCGAGGCCTTGGGCAGCAACCGCAGCTGCACGGGCCCACCCCACGCCTGGGCGATCGCCTCGGCGTGCCCGACGGGTGGCGCGATCCGGTCCTCGCCGGCCGCGAGGTGCAGGCCGGGCACGCGGACGTCGCGCGCCGCGTCCAGTGCGGACGGGCGCGTCTCCGTTGCGGCCAAAGTCACAACGGCACGGACGCGGTCCGACGACGACGCCGCCAGCACCGCCGCGCCGCCGCCCATCGAGTGCCCGGCCAGTGCGAGCCGCGCCGGGTCCACGCTGATGTCACCGGTTCCGAGCCGCACGCCGGTGCAGATGTCCAAAGTGGTCAGCAGGTTCGCCGCCAGCACCCGCGACGACAGCAGCGGGCCGCGCTCCACGGCCGGGGCCGCGGCGACCACGCCCCAGGAGGCCAGGTGCCGCAAAAGCCCGTGGTAGCGGCGGACGGGCTGCATCCAGCCGTGTCCGAGCGCGACGGCGGGCAGGCCCAGACCGGCGGTGGGCGTGAAGATCACTCCGGGCAGGCCGACGAGCGCGAGGTCGCCGCGCAGCACCGGGTGCGGACCTGGCCTGCTCAGCTGCTCAAGGGCCTGTTTCGCGGTCAGCGTGATCACGCGGCGAGCCATGGGGTGAACCGTAGTCGATCCTGTCGTGCGCACCACACCCGAGATTGGTCTACACCATATGTGTCTCTGACCTGCGGTGATTAGGCCCTCTCACTCATTAGGGTTAGCGGCGTGGTCTAGCTAGTCTGTTTCCCGTGTGCGGAATCGTGGGATACGTGGGTCACCAGTCGGCGCTCGACGTCGTGCTGGACGGGCTGAGGCGGCTCGAGTACCGGGGTTACGACTCGGCAGGCGTCGCGGTCGTCACCGGTGAGGATCTCGCCGTCGAACGCAAGGCAGGACGGCTGCAGAACCTGGAGACGAGGCTCGACGAGGTGGGCCGCGACAACTTCGCGGGCACCGTCGGCATGGGCCACACGCGGTGGGCGACACACGGCGCGCCGATCGACCGCAACTCGCACCCGCACCGCGACGCGACGAACCGCGTCGCCGTGGTGCACAACGGCATCATCGAGAACTTCCTCGCGCTGCGTGCCGAGCTCGAAGCCCTCGGCGTCGAGATGGCGTCCGACACGGACACCGAGACGGTCGCGCACCTCGTGTCGTTCGCCTACAGCGACGGCGACACGAAGGGCGACCTGCCTGCCAGCGTGCGCAAGGTCGTGAGCCGCCTGGAGGGCGCGTTCACGCTCGTCTTCACGCACGCCGACGAGCCGGACACGGTCGTCGCCGCGCGCCGCAACTCGCCGCTGGTCGTCGGCGTCGGTGAGAACGAGTACTTCGTCGCGAGCGACGTGGCCGCGTTCATCGCCCACACCAAGGAAGCCGTCGAGCTGGGCCAGGACCAGATGGTCGTGCTCACCCGCGACGGCTACGAGGTCACCGACTTCGACGGTGAGCCCGCCGAGGCCAAGCCGTTCACGGTCAACTGGGACCTCAGCGCCGCCGAGAAGGGCGGCCACGAGTACTTCATGCTCAAGGAGATCGAGGAGCAGCCGGAGGCGCTGGCGAACACGCTGCGCGGCCACTTCGCGAACGGCCGGATCGTCCTCGACGAGCAGCGCCTCTCCGACCAGGACCTGCGTGACGTCGACAAGGTCTTCGTCGTCGCCTGTGGTTCCGCCTACCACTCCGGTCTCGTCGCGAAGTACGCGATCGAGCACTGGACCCGCCTGCCCGTCGAGGTCGAGCTGGCCTCCGAGTTCCGCTACCGCGACCCGGTGCTCGACCGCGACACGCTCGTCGTCGCCGTCTCGCAGTCCGGCGAGACCGCGGACACGCTGGAGGCCGTGCGCCACGCCCGTGCGCAGAAGGCCCGCGTGCTGGCGGTCTGCAACACCAACGGCGCGCAGATCCCGCGCGAGTCCGACGCCGTTCTCTACACGCACGCCGGTCCGGAGATCGGTGTCGCGTCGACGAAGGCGTTCCTCGCCCAGATCGCCGCGAACTACCTCGTCGGCCTGGCCCTGGCGCAGGCCCGCGGCACCAAGTACCCGGACGAGGTCGCCCGCGAGTTCCACGAGCTGGAGGCCATGCCCGAGGCCGTGCAGCGGGTGCTCGGCACGGTCGAGCAGGTCCGCGCGCTCGGCCGTGAGCTGGCCGACTCGAAGGCCGTGCTGTTCCTGGGCCGCCACGTCGGCTACCCGGTGGCACTGGAGGGCGCGCTCAAGCTCAAGGAGCTCGCCTACATGCACGCCGAGGGCTTCGCGGCCGGCGAGCTCAAGCACGGCCCGATCGCGCTGATCGAGGAGGGCCTCCCGGTCGTCGTGGTCATGCCGTCGCCGAAGGGCCGCGCCGTCCTGCACTCGAAGCTGGTGTCGAACATCAGCGAGATCCAGGCCCGCGGCGCCCGCACGATCGTGATCGCCGAGGAGGGCGACGAGACCGTGCGCCCGTTCGCCGACCACCTGATCGAGATCCCGGCCGTCCCGACCCTGCTGCAGCCGCTCATCTCGACGGTGCCGCTGCAGGTGCTCGCGGCCGAGATCGCGCGCAGCCGCGGCTACGACGTGGACAAGCCTCGCAACCTGGCGAAGTCCGTTACCGTCGAGTGAGTGAGAGGCGTCTGGCACACCGAACGCGTCAAGTCCGCTGAAGAAGAGCTCATGGCGGTGGTCCCGCCGGGCTCGTTGATGCGCAAAGCCGCGTTCGGTGTGGCCACCCACGCTCTCAGGCTCTTGCAGGGCCGCCGCCGTGTCACGTTGCTCGTGGGTGCGGGCAACAACGGCGGCGACGCGCTCTGGGCCGGCTATTTCCTGCGGCGCCGCGGAGTCGCGGTGTCCGCTGTTCTGCTCTCGCCTGAGAAGGCACACGTCGAAGGCCTCGCGGCTTTTCGCCGTGCCGGTGGCCGGATCGTCGACGAGGTCGGATCGCCGGACCTGGTGATCGACGGCATCGTCGGCCTCTCCGCGCGTGGTCCGTTGAGGCCTTCCGCGGCTGAGCTCGTGGCTTCCGTGCAGGCGCCCATACTGGCTGTCGATCTTCCTTCCGGCATCGACCCGGACACCGGCGAGATCGCCGGGCCGCATGTCCGCGCCCACACGACGATCACCTTCGGCTGCTTGAAACCCGTGCACGCGCTGGCCGACTGCGGTGACGTGCACCTGGTCGACATCGGACTGCGGCCGGCGGAGCCCGACTTCGTGCTGCTCGACCTGGCGGACATCGCCTGGCCGGTGCCGGGCCCGTCCGACGACAAGTACACCCAGGGCGTCACGGGCGTGGCCGCCGGCAGCTCCACTTATCCAGGCGCCGCAGTGCTTTCCACGGGCGCGGCGGTGCTGGCGACCTCGGGCATGGTCCGGTACGCCGGCCCCGCCGCCGACGCCATCCGTTCGCGCTGGCCCGAGACCATCTGCACCGGGTCGATCACGGACGCCGGACGCGTGCAGGCCTGGGTCGTCGGGCCGGGTATGGGCACCGGCAGCTCCTCCGCCGAGGTGCTGCGGTTCGTGCTGGACGCCGGGGTGCCGGTGATCGCCGACGCGGACGCGATCACGTTGCTGGCGTCGAATCCGGAGCTGTGGGACGCCCGCGATCCCGACGCTCCGCTGGTCCTCACGCCGCACGACAGGGAGTTCGAGCGGCTGGCGGGCCCAGTAGGCGCGGACCGCGTCGCGGCGGCTCGTAAGGCCGCTCAGCGGTTCAACGCCGTGGTGTTGTTGAAGGGCCATCGGACCGTGGTGGCGGCACCGGACGGACGGGCGCTGGTGAACTCGGCGACGTCGTCCTGGCCCGCGACGGCCGGCTCGGGCGACGTGCTCTCGGGGATCATCGGCGCGCTGCTGGCCGCCGGTGTGGATCCGTTCCTGGCTGCGGGATACGCGGCGTACGCGCACGTGCTGGCGGCGGAGCTGGGGGCTGACGGCGCGCCTGTTCCCGCGTCCGGGCTGATGGGAGCGATCCCCAGGGCTGTTCGGTCGATTCGACGGACCTGAGCGCTCGCTCACACTTGTGAGCTGCGAACTCATGGCACGATGAACGGGTTATGGCCCGTTCAGAAGTGGTTGTCGACCTCGGTGCGTTGCGGCACAACGTCGCACTGCTCGCGAGCCTTGCCCCGTCCGCGGAGACCATGGCCGTCGTCAAGGCGGACGGCTACGGCCACGGCGCGGTCGAAGTGGCGCGTGCGGCACTCGAAGCCGGCGCGACCTGGCTCGGTTCGTGTTCCACGCAGGAAGCTCTCGCGCTCAGAGTGGCGGGTCTCCGCGCGCCGATCCTGGCCTGGCTCGACGCGCCGGACGAGGACCTCGCCGCCGGGATCGCCGCCGACGTCGACCTGTCCGTGTCGTCACTGTCCGACCTGCGCAGGGTCGAGGCGGCCGCCGAGGAAGCCGACGCCCGGCCCCGGATCCACCTGAAGATCGACACCGGTCTGAGCCGCAGCGGCTGCCAGCCGCAGGAGTGGCCGGAACTGGTCGAACAGGCCAAGAAGCACGAGATCGTCGCCATCTGGTCGCACCTCGCGTGCGCTGACGAGATCGGCCACCCGTCGGTCGACCTGCAGGCCAAGCGGTTCGACGACGCGTACGACGTGGCGCGGTCGCACGGCCTCGACCCGCAGCGGCACATCGCGAACTCCGCAGCCCTCCTCACGCGCCCGGACCTGCACTTCGACATCGTCCGGCCCGGCATCGCGATGTACGGGCTGAACCCGGTGCCGACCGAGCACGACCTGCGCCCGGTGATGAGCTACCGCTCGCACGTGGCGCTCACGAAACGTATCCCCGCGGGCGAGTCGGTCTCCTACGGGATGACATGGACCGCGCAGAAGGACACGACGCTGGCACTGGTGCCGGCCGGATATGCGGACGGCGTTCCGAGGGCACTCTCCGGCCGGATGGAGGTGCTCCTCGGCGAGAAACGCCGCCCGGTGGTCGGACGTGTCTGCATGGACCAGATCGTCGTGGACTGCGGAGACGACCAGATCGAAGAGGGTGCGGAAGTTGTCCTGTTCGGCGACGGGCGCCGGGGGGAGCCGACGGCGACGGAGTGGGCGGAGCTGACCGGGACGATCGACTACGAGATCGTCTGCGGGATGTACCGGCCGCGGGTGCGGAGGATCTACACGTGAAGCCGGTGTGGAAGGTCGTCGGGTGGGTCGGTGGTGCGCTCGGTGCCGCCGTCGCCGGTGCTGCCGTGGCGCAGACCGCGAAGGTGTCGCACGAGCGCAAGACGGCCACCGACAGCCTCGCCGACGAGCCGTTAGGTGTGCTGCGGCCCGATCGCGAGTCGACCGTGGCCGCGGACGACGGTGTGCCGATCTCCGTCGAGGAGGTCGACCCCGGTGACGGTGGCGAGGCCGACATCACCGTCGTGCTGGTGCACGGGTTCGCGCTGGACCGCCGCTGCTGGCACTTCCAGCGCAAGGACCTGGCGGAGCTGATCGACCCGCGCGTCCACCAGGTGCTCTACGACCAGCGTTCGCACGGCCGGTCCGGCCGTTCCTCCGTCGAGAACAGCACCATCGACCAGCTCGCGCTCGACCTCGACGCGGTGATCCGCTCGGTCGTGCCGAACGGACCGCTCGTGCTCGTCGGCCACTCGATGGGCGGCATGACGATCATGGCGCTGGCGGAGAAGGAGCCCGAGCTCTTCGCCGAACGGGTCCGCGGGGTCGCGTTGATCGGCACGGCCGCCGGTGCCGTGGGCGGTGCGGGGCTGCCGAAGTCCGTGCTGTCGCGCTACAACCCGGTGACGCTCGGCATCGGCCGGCTCGCCGGCATCCAGCCAGGGTTGGTCGAGTGGGTCCGCAAGGGCACGAAAACCCTGACGTGGAGCGGCATCCGCACGTTGGCGTTCGGTGACCGCAAGGTGGCTCCGTCCCTTGTGGACCTGATGGAGAAGATGATCAACGGGACGACGGTGAAGGTGCTCACCGAGTTCCTGGAGACCCTCGGCACGCACGACCGCTACAAGGCGCTCGCCGGACTGCGGCATTGCGAGGTGCTGATCCTGAGCGGCGACGCGGACAAACTCACGCCGTTCTCGCACGCCGAGCGGATGGCCGAGGAGATGCCGCACGGCACCCTCGTCCGGGCCCCCGGTGCCGGGCACATGGTGATGATGGAGCAGGCTGACCTCGTCAACGACCACCTGGTCGCGCTGATCGAACGGTGCGCGGCCGATCGCGGAGAGAGTCGGAAGAAGTGGTGGCGCCGAGCGTGAAGACCGTCGAACTGCCCCTGGTGGAGGACACCGAGGAGTTCGGCCGAAAGCTTGGGGAACTGGTGCGGGCGGGCGACCTGTTGCTGCTCGCCGGGCCGTTGGGTGCGGGGAAGACGGCACTGGTGCGCGGGCTCGCGCGCGGTCTCGGTGTGCAGGGCCGGGTGTCGTCGCCGACGTTCGTCGTGGCCCGCGTCCACGAGCCCGCGGAGGGCGGCCGGGGCGTGCGGCTGGTGCACGTCGACGCATACCGGCTCGGGGGTCACCTGGACGAGCTAGACGATCTTGATCTGGACACGGATCTGGTCGACGCCGTCGTCGCCGTCGAATGGGGCGAGGGTGTCGCCGAACGCCTGAACGAAGATCATCTTCTGATTCGCCTCGAGCGCGGAATCGACGACGTTCGCACAGCTGAGCTGGTCCCGCATGGTGAGTGGCGCTCGCGTGCCCTGCCTGTGTGACGTTGTCTAACGCATCGGGTGATGTCCATTAAGGACAGAGCGTGACGAGCCGATGACATCCGCATGATCAAGAAGACGCTTATCGCGACTGCTGTCATCGGTGGCGCCATGCTGGTCGCCGCGTCCCCCGCCTCCGCTGGCGACGAGGGCCACGGCCGCTCCGGCCACGGCATCAGCATCGCCGACAACCTGTGTGCCGCTCCGTGGCAGTGGAACGGCCCGTTCTCGCTGCTGCACGAGGGCCACGCCCCCGGCTACGCCGCGTGCAACGACAACTCGGCCGCTGGTGGCTCGGACATCAGCATCGCCAACAACGCCTGCCTGCTCCCGTGGCAGTGGAACGGCCCGCTGGAGATCTTCACGGTCGACCACGCGCCGTCCTACGTGGCCTGCAACGGCAACTCGGCCGGCTGATCGGGCGTGGGGGGGGGGGGGGGGGGG
>JAVXWK010000972.1:0-12968 GCA_032230575.1 Pseudonocardiales bacterium
TGCTTCGGCGGCATGACGCTGGCTCCCTTCTCGCACAAGAACGTCATTCCGATGGACGTCGTGAACACCGGTCTGACGGATGCAAGCCAACGCGGCGACTACGACCGCACACCGGCAGACCACGGCAGCGCGCCCAACAACGACCGTTGGGTGATGCACGGCCACAAGCAGAACGACATCAAGGCCTGCAACACCTGGGCCGCAAGCTCAGCGGACGTCTCGTGAACCGATCCCCCGCCCCGCGCGTCTCAAGGACGTGGACGGGACGTGTTAGCCCGGTCGGGGGACGCGTGATCTCGGTCCGCATATGCTCGTACCCGACCCTGGCTCACCAATGGGGGGACCTCAGGCGATGACGCAACCACCGCCGCCGGGCAACTGGCCACCGCCACGCCCGGTCGGTCCACCGCCGATGCCCGCACCACTGGGGCAGCGTCCGCCACAAGGTCCACCACCTCAGTACGGCATGCCTCCCCAAGGGAATCCAGCACAGGGGCCGCCGCCCTCGTACGGTCCACCGCAGTACGGCCCGCCACCCGGTCAGTACGGTCCGCCGCCCCCGTCGGGTCCGGTCATGCCGCCGCCGCAGCCCTCCTGGGGCGCGCCTCCCGGTGGTTACGCGCCGTACCCGGTCATGCCGCCACCCCGCAAGAGCAACGGCCCGATCATCGCCCTGATCATCGGCGGCGTCGTGATCCTCGGCCTCGGCGCGGTAGGCGTCTTCGCGGCGACCCTGAACAACAAGGTCAAGGACACGGGCTACTCGAACTACACGACCTACAGCCCGACCTACGCCTACACGACGACGACCGAGGCCACGACGACGACAACCGCCCCGTCGTCCCGCCCCTCGGGTTCCCGCACGCCCTCCACGCAGGCGACCCCGGTGGGCCCGAAGGCCGTCTACACCCTGGCCGACCACCCGTTCCTGAAGCCGAACTTCGGCGCGAACGACATCGGCGGCTGCCCGCTCCCGGCCATGGACTACTCCCCGGCAGGCCAAGATCGCTTCCTGCGAGCCGCCCTCCCGTGCATCGAAAGCATGTGGAAGCCCGCCCTCGCCGCCGCCAACCTGCCCTACCAGCCCGTTGAGCTGCACATCGTCACCGAGCAGATGCAGTACCCGTGCGGCACGGTCCGCCCGGACTCCACGGCGCGCTACTGCCAAGGCGGCATCTACTGGACCGCCAACGCCTACGCCGCGGAACGCAACCCGAACAACCCGAACCACCCCGGCAAGTACCTGGGCCAGCTGGCCCACGAGTACGGCCACCACATCCAATGGCTCACCGGCATGCTCAAAGCATCGGACCGCGCGCAGTACGACGCGGGCGGGTGGGATACTCCAAAGGGACTCGACCTGAACCGCCGGATGGAGCTGCAAGCCACCTGCTTCGGCGGCATGAGCCTGGCCCCTCTGTCCCACGGCGCGATACCCATCGACGTGATCCGGGTGGGCCTGACCGACGCGGGCAACCGAGGCGACTACGACATCTACCCGACGAAGGACCACGGCACTCCGGAGAACAACGCGGCATGGGTGGACCGCGGCTACCGCTCGAACAAGGCCTCCGAGTGCAACACCTGGGCAGCGGACGCAGGCTCAGTCTCCTAGACCCGAAAGGGACAAACGTGACCCAACCAGCCAAGAACAACCCGGTCATGCTCGGGGCCGTGTTCGTGCTGGTGGTCGCCTTCGTCCTCGGAATCGGTCAACTGAGCCGCCCCAGACTGGTAGCCGGTCACGCCCTGGCAGGTTCCCGCCCAGCCTCTTCTCCCACGACCACCGAGCCGTCGACGCCGGTCCGCCCCCGCGCCGTCTACCGCCTGGCAGACCACCCGTTCCTCGTCACCGCGGCCTCAGTGCCCCCGGTGACCTGCCAACTCCCGGTCTTCGGAGTGTCCGACCAACAACTCGCCGCCTACTACGCAGCAGGCGTCGAATGCCTCGACGCAGCCTGGGGCCCACTGCTGACGGCCGCGAACATGCCCTTCGAGAAGCCGTCCCTGGACGCGACCCCGACCCTCAAGGACGGCCCCTGCGGCGCGGCCCCGGAGTCCGACCACGCAGTCGCCTACTACTGCGGCCGCAACCGAACCATCTACATGCCGACATCCCGCCTGCGCGACAACGGCGGCGGCGACGCCCCGGCCACCCACCTGGCAACGCTCTCCCACGAGTACGGCCACCACGTCCAAGCCCTCACCGGCCTCCTACGCGCGGCCGACCTCAAAATCACCGACGCAGGCGAGAAGACCCCAGCGGGCCTGGAAATGTCGCGCCGAATCGAACTCCAGGCCAACTGCTTCGCGGGCATGTTCCTGACCAGCGCCTCCGGCAAGGGCTCAGTCTCCACGAGCCTCGCCCGCCAAGCCGAGGAAGACTTCCAGTACGCCGTGGAAGAAAAGCCCGAGAACAACGCCCACGGCACAGCCGCCAACCAGGCCACCTGGGCAACCACGGGCTTCAAGGCCAACACCACCACAGCCTGCAACACCTTCGCGGCCCCAGCGCCCGAAGTCGCCTGACGCAGCGCAGCTGTAGCGAGCCCTGTTGTGTGTGCCATGAACGGCGCTTTTGTCCACCTCAGGTACACAAAAGCGCCGTTCATGGCGACAACGAGCCCGTGATCTTGGGTTGGCGAACAGGGAACGACCTACGAAACCGGCGCGCCCGCCGAAGGCGGTTCCCCCAAAACAACCCCAGGCAAGAAAACCCGAAAAACCGCCCCGGCAACAGACGGCTCGCAACTCAACTCCCCACCATGAGCCCGCACAACCCCCCGAGCAATGGCAAGCCCCAACCCGGACCCACCCGATCTCCGGTCCCGGGCATCATCCAACCGAACCAACCGATCGAAGATCCTCTCCCTCTCCGGCTCCGGCACCCCAGGCCCATTATCGGAAACCGCAAACCCGAACCCATCCACAGAAATCCGCACCACCCCCTGCGGACCACTGGCCTGCCGAGCATTGTCCACCAGGTTGACCATGACCTGAGCCAACCTCTGCCCATCCCCCACCACAAAAGCCGAAACCCCATCGGCGGCAATATCAAAATCAGGAGCGACAAACCGAGTCCGAGCCACCTCAGCCAAAGCCAGTCCCATCAGGTCGACAGTCTCCCGCTGCATCTCATACCCAGCGTCAAGCTGGGCCAACGCGAGCAGATCGTCAACCAACCGCCCGGCCCGCCGAGCCTCCCGAACCAGCAAGAAGGACATCTGATCCCGATCAGGCGAATCCACAGGCGCAGCCACAAGCGCCTCAGCAACGGCCTGAACCCCAGTAATAGGCGTGCGCAACTCATGGGCAGCATCAGCGACGAACCGCCGAGTCCGCTGCTCCGACCCCTCCAACGAATCCAGCATCCCGTCAAAAGCGGCAGCAGTCCGCCCCAGCTCCGTATCCGTGCGAGACGGGTTCAACCGCCCCCCACGATGCCCAGCGGCAATGGCCTGAGCCAACGAAGTCATGGCATCCAACGGCGCCAACGCCCGCCGAACCACCCAGATCATCAACACCCCGGTGACCACAATGGCCCCGAGCCCCAACAGGATCAACAGCTTCCGCAGCCGGCCCTGAGCCTGAGAAATAGCCTCGGTATCAGCATAAAACGTGAACCGGGCCCCGCGGATAACCTGAACCTTACGAGAATACGGCCCCTCCTCCGGCGCATCCCCGAACTGATTCCCGTTGGGCAGCTCAACCGTGACGTGCAGGTTCTTCTTGCTCAGCTGCCGGGCAACGTCCCGCGCCGGCACATTCCGCATCATCAACGCGACCGCACGATTCTCGGCATCGCGCAACACCAGGTCGACGTCCTTGTTGGACTGCCCCTCGAACGTCCGGTCGACCGAGATCACCAGCGCCACCAGCACCAGGAACAGCACCAGCAGCACCGCGGAAGCCACCCGCCGCCGGAGCGACACAGTGCGAAGGCTCATTCCTCGGCCCGCAACACGTACCCCAGCCCGCGCACGGTGTGCACAAGACGGGCCCCGTGCTCCTCCAACTTCCGCCGAACCGCGGAAATGTGCACCTCGACCAGGTTCGGGTCGTAGTCCTCATACCCCCACACAGCGGTCAGGATCTGCGTCTTGGACACCACCCGCCCCCGCTGGGCAGCCAAGTACACGAGCAACCGCAGCTCAGTGGCGGTCAGCTCGATGGCCTGATCAGCCCGCATCACGACACCGCCGTCAGCGTCCACAACGAGGTCCCCGACCTGCACAGTGGACGGCGTCCGGCCGAGCCGGCGCAGCACAGCCGACACCCGAGCCACCAGCTCGGCCAGCACGAACGGCTTCCCGACGTAGTCGTCGGCCCCACCGGACAACCCGCGCAGCCGGTCCGGCACCCCGTCGCGGGCGGTCAGCATCACCACTCCGGCACCTGACGACCGTCGAATCACCTCGAGCAGCGCGAACCCGTCCCGCCCAGGCAGCATCACGTCGAGCACGACCAGATCAGGCCGGAAACGCCCCAGATCGGCCTCGAGCTGACGCCCGTCCAGCCGGTGCTGCACCTCATAGCCGGACTCGCGCAACGCGGACGACACCGCGGCGCCGATCGCCTCGGCGTCCTCGATCACCAACACCCTGGCGGACACCTCACCATTCTGCTGATCATCCGCACTTCGGGCGACTCGCCTTCAGCTCGCGCTCAGCATGCGCGCGGATCCTCAACCTCATGTCGAAGAAATCTGCGTGGGCCGGCGCCATCGTCGCGGCCGTCGGACTCACCGTCGGCGGCATCGCGGTCGCGACGGCGGCCGACAACTCCGATGGCCCGCCCGCGGCGTTCGCGGAGCGCCACCCCGGCAAGCCCGGCCACCCCGGCAAGGCCAAGGCGAACCTGAAGGACAGCACTCTCGTCGTCGGACGCGTGAAGTCGGTCGAGTCCGGCAAGCTCAACATCACCAAGGACGACGGCAGCGAGGTGTCGTTGACCACTGACGGTTCCACGAAACTGCGCGGCGGCGACCTCAACGGTCTCAAGGCCGACCAGCGCGTGACCGTGCGCGTGAAGGACGGCAAGGCGCTGAACGTGGCGCTGGCCAAGGCTCACGAGCGGGGCACCGTGAAGGACGTCAACGGCAACAACGCCACGTTGGTGCAGGTCGACGGCCTGCAGACGCCGCTGGACCTGTCCGCGGTCAGCGAGAAGCCGAAGAACGGCGACCTCGTGGCCATCACCGGAACCGTGTCCGACGGCAAGACCATCAAGGTCGAGCAGCTTCGCCAGCTCCCGAAGTAAACCCAGTGCCACAACCGGCACTGGCCTCCACGCGGACCGCCGCGTCTGCGAACATCGCAGTGTGGCGGTTCCGCGAAGCCCGGACAGATGGGTGTTCATCCTGCTGGTCGTCGGACTGGTCGGGATCGGGGTCGCGATCGCACTTTTGGCGCCTGCCAGAGTGCTCGGCGCCGAGGAACCTCCCAGACCCGTGACCGCGACCGTCGTCGAGACGGGTTCGTGCGGTCGGGGCATGGACACCGTCGAGTGGGACGCGAACGGCGAGAAGAAGCAGGCCAAGCTCGACGGCTGCGGTCACCGCAAGGGCGAGACCGTCGAGGTCGTCCTCACCGGCAACGACATGGTCCAGTCCGCCGCCTCGGTCCCGGCCGGACTTCCCGTCGGGCGCCGCCTCACCGCGCTGCTGCTGTGCATGGCAGCGCTGGCGGGCGGCTTCTACGCGTTCCTCTTCCGCTACGCGCCTCTCAGAGCGCCGGCGGTTCTTCCTACTCCCCGACGGGCGGAGTCACCTTCTTGACGTACAGCAGCCGGTCACCCGGCTCGATCGCGTCCGCTTCGGGAGCGTCGACGCGATAGAGCTTCCCGCTCCGCACCACGCCCAGCACGATGTCCGACAGGTGCCGCGGCGACCCGCCGACCTCACCGGACTCCACGTCCCGTTCGGCGATCGCGAGCCCGGCGTCCGGCGTGAGCAGGTCCTCCACCATCGCGACCACGGACGGCGTCGCCGTGGCCATTCCCAAAAGCCGTCCCGCGGTCTCGGACGACACGACCACCGAGTCGGCACCGGACTGCTTCAGCAGGTGCTCGTTCTCGCGTTCTCGCACCGACGCCACGATCTGCGCCTTCGGGGCGAGCTCGCGGGCGGTCAACGTCACCAGCACCGCCGTGTCGTCCCGGTTCGGGGCGACGACGATCGCGCGCGCTCGGGCCGCACCGGCGACCTTCAGCACGTCGTTGCGCGTTCCAGACCCATGCACGGTCACGAGTCCGATGGCGGACGCGGCGTCGAGCGACTCCTGCACGGTGTCCACGACGACGATCGAGCCGGGTTCGACCCCGTCACCGAGCAGCGCGGCGACCGCCGACCGTCCCTTCGTGCCATAACCGACGACCACGACGTGGTCCCGCACGATCCGCCTCCACTTCTGAATGCGCAACGCCTGACGGGAGCGCTCGGTGAGAACTTCGAGTGTCGTGCCGACCAGCACGATCAGGAACAGGACGCGCAACGGCGTGATGACCAGGACGTTGATCAGCCGCGCCGACGACGACGCGGGCGTGATGTCGCCGTAGCCGGTCGTCGAGAGAGACACAGTCGCGTAGTAGAAGGAGTCGAGCAGCGAGACGCCGTCCTCGTTGACGTCGCGGTAGCCCTCGCGGTCCATGTAGACGATCAGGACCGCGAGCAGCAGCGCCGCCATCGCACCGATGACGCGTTTGAGGATGGCGCGGCCAGGACTCTGCGCCTGGTCCGGCATCCTGATCACGCCGACGAGCGAGTGCGACGCTTCGTCAGACAGGCCCATCAAGCCAACCTCTCGGGGAGCATCCGCCACAGGTGAGCCGCCGCTTCCGCACCTTTGAGGAGCAGTGGCACTACAACGCGTTCGTTGGGCGCGTGCACGCGATCATCCGGCAAGGTCGCTCCGAGGTAGACGAGGGGCACCCCGAGCCACGCCTGCAGCACCGCCGCGGGCCCTGATCCGCCGGCTCGCGCGAACCGCACCGGCTGGTCGAACGCCAGCTCCATCGCTTCCTTGACGGTGGCGTTGGCCGGGTCGTCCGGGCTGATCGCGTACGGCGGCACCCCCTCACCGCGGAAGTCCACCTCCGCCCGGATCCCCACCGGCGTGTGCTTCGCGACGAACTCGCGCAGCTGGTCCGCGACCTTCTCGGGCAACTGGTCGGGCACCAGCCGGAAGCTGATCTTCGCCGTCGCGCTCGCCGGGATGATCGTCTTCAGTCCGGGCCCGGTGTACCCGCTGCTCAGCCCGTTGACCTCGGCGGTCGGACGGACCCAGATCCGCTCCAGCGTCGTGTAGCCGGGTTCGCCGGCCAACGCCTGCGCGCCACCACCGTTGTGCGCCAGCCACTTCCGCTCGTCGAACGGCAGCGCGGCGTAGTCGGCTCGCTCCTGTGTGGACGGTTCGCGCACGTCCTCGTAGAAGCCCGGCAGCGCAATCCTGCCGTCGTCGGAGTGCAGCGCGGCGACGAGTTTCGCCAACGCCGTCGCGGGGTTCGGTATCGCGCCGCCGGCCCGACCGGAATGCACGTCATCTGTGCCGCCGAAGAACGTGATCTCGCCACCGAGAACGCCGCGCTGCCCGGTGTTGACCGTCGGCGCATCGCGTTCGTGCAACGCGGTGTCGGTGAACACCACAAGATCACAAACAAGGTCCTCGGGGTGTTCCTCGAGCAGCTTTCGCAGATGCGGCGATCCCGATTCCTCCTCACCTTCGACGAAGAGTTTCAGAGTGACGCTCGGCGCATTCTGTCCAGTTGCTGCCAGATGTGCTTTCACGGCCAGCAGGTGCATCGCGACCTGC
Organism: Pseudonocardiales bacterium; assembly: GCA_032230575.1. GTDB lineage: Bacteria > Actinomycetota > Actinomycetes > Mycobacteriales > Pseudonocardiaceae > Lentzea. Next base: position 7,809 of record JAVXWK010000972.1, read on the forward strand.
CCCTTGTCGTCGCTCGCCCCACGTCCGAACAACTCGTCGCCGCTGCTCACGGGCTCGAACGGCGGGTGGTGCCAGCGCTCGAGCGGATCGACGGGCTGCACGTCGTGGTGGCCGTAGACGAGCACGGTCGGAGCACCGGGATCTTCGGCCGGCCAGCACGCGAAAACAGCGGGAAGCGCCGGCCCGTGATCCCAGATCTCGATCTCCGGCCAACCGTCGGCTCTGAGCTGACCGGCCAGCCACTCGGCGGATCTCTGCACGTCAACGCGATGTGCGGGATCGACGCCGATCGACGGAATCTTGATCCACTCGCGGAGCCCGGCGACGAAGGAATCGCTCAGCGCGGCCACCGCGGCGCGTTCGGGATGATGGGAATCACCTGCCACGCCCGTGGAGAATAGGCCAGCCCCATCTCGCCTACGCGGCGTAGGCATGACAGGGTGACCGCATGGAACCGAACCGTTCCCGAGCGCGGTCGGCGATGGCGCTCGCCGCACTGCTCGGTCTGGCCGGGGTAACCCACTTCACCAGGCCGAAGCACTACGACGCGATCGTCCCGCGTTCCCTGCCAGGCACTCCGCGGCAGTGGACCTACGTGTCGGGTGTCGCCGAGCTGGCCCTGGCCACTGCGGTCGCGGCCCCTCGCACGCGGAAGCTGGGCGGTGTTCTGGCCGCCGCGTTCTTCGTCGCGGTCTTCCCGGCAAACGTGAAGATGGCTCTGGATTTCCGTTCCAAGTCGCCCAAGGCGCGCGCAATGGCGTATGGTCGCCTGCCGCTGCAGATCCCACTCGTCGCTTGGGCCTGGAAAGTGGCGAAAGCAGCCCCATGACCACCCTGGGTAATCCTTAACCAAGTATCCGCAAACGCTGTCATTTTCCGCGCGAGGAACTCTAGGATGCGCCCTGTGCAAACGCTTCTTCAGCGCGCCGCGCATGCGCTCGCCTGGGACGGATTCGTCGTACCCGACGTCGCCGTGCTCGGCCAGCAGGTGTCCGCGGTGGTGCGTTTGCTGCCCGACGTGCACGAGTGGAGAACCCAGAACGGCTGGCCGCCGCGCGCCGACCCGTCGTGGTTCCGCTCCTGGTTCGAACCGGAAGCCCACGACCGTCTGCCCGTCGCGGCCGTCGAGCTCGTCGGGGTGCTGGTCAGCGAGTCCACGACGGACCGCGCCTTGCAGTCGTGCGGCACCTTGCTGACACTCGCGCCGTGTGCGGTGATGCTGCCGCGATCCGACGAGTCGCAGGCCTGGTCGTACATCGAGCTCGACTACTACGGCATCGGTGTCGTGGTCGCGGACGACTCCTCGGCGGACCTGATGGTGCCGCCGGAGGACCGATCACCCGAGTTCGGGCCGTCGCTGTTCGGACGGTGGCTGCTCGAGGTGCTGTACGAACGCGTGCTGAAGGAGTCGCACGCACCGGCGGAAACTAGCCAACAGTCCTGATCAGGTCTTTCAGGCCCTGCTCGTCGAGCAGGTCCGTCGGCCTGAGCGTGTGGTCGTGCCGCACGTAGTGGAACGCGGCTCGGACCCGTTCCAGCGGCTCCCCCACCAGCGCCGCCCACGCCAGCCGGTAGGCCGCGAGCTGCACCGACAACGCCGGGAGCGCTTCCGCGTCCGGTACCGCGCCGGTCTTCCAGTCCACGACGGTCCAGCCGTCCGGGTCCCGGTAGACGGCGTCCATGCGCCCGCGCACCGAGATCCCGTCGAACTCCGCCTCGAACGGCACCTCGACGTCGTGCGGCGTGCGGTCCGCCCAGTCGCTCTGCAGGAACGCCTCCTTCAGGCGATCGAGGTCGGCGTCCGGCGCGGCGTCGGCATCTCCTGCGCCGGGCAGCTCGTCGATGTCGAGCAGTCGCGTCGCCCCGAACCGGTTCTCCAGCCACGTGTGGAACGCCGTACCCCTGCGGGCCAGCGGGTTCGGCGGGAACGGCAACGGGCGCCGCAGCCTGCGTGCCAGCAGGTCCGGGTCCTTGGCCAGCTCGACGAGCTGGCTGACCGACAGGTGATCCGGCAGCTCGACCTGTTCGCGCCGGTTCATCGACGCCGCCCGTTCGGCGAGCAGCACGTCGACGTCCTTCGCCCAGCCGTCCGGGTCGTCCTCCTCCGGCATCTCCGGATCGTCCGGCACGACGTCGTCCGGCAGCGGCTCGGGCTCCGGCGGGAAGTCGTCGTCCGGCGGCTCGTCCGGCGGCGGGTAGTCCTCGTGCTCCACCACCTCGGGTTCGGGCTCGTCGAAGATCAGCGGCAACGGCTCCGGCGGGGTGTTCTTGAGCGCGTCCAGCGCGGCCAGCACCATCTCGGCGCCCTCGACCACGCCGTCCCGCCGCTTGCCGAGCGGATCGGCGGGCCACTGCGAGGTCTTCACGTCCTCGGCCAGCGGGTTCGGGGTGTCCGCTTCCGGTTCGTCGGCCCACGTGCTGATGTCACCGGGCGGGTTGTCCCGTTGCAGGACCTCGTGCATCTCCCGCAGGAAGACCGACGGGCCCTTGGGCTTCTCCCCCGCCTCACCCCACCAGTGCCCCGACATGAACAACGTGTGCTCGGCGCGCGTCACACCGACGTAGAAGAGCCGGCGTTCCTCGACGAGCCTGCGGTCCTCGAACTCCTCCGCGTGGATCGTGAGCGCCTCGTCGACCTCCTTGCGGTTGAAGCCCGCGCTCAGCCTCAACTCGGGGAGGTCCTGCGCGTCACCTCGCAGGTCGGCCGGCAGCTCCGTGACCGCCTTCAACCAGCACGACGACTTCTTGCGGCCGGGGAAGACGTCCTTGACCAGGTGCGGCAGCGCGACGATCCGCCACTCCAGCCCCTTCGCGGAGTGCACGGTCAGGATCTGCACGCGATCCTCGGACACCTCGACCTCGCCAGGCTCCAGCCCGTCCTCGGCGTGCTCAGCGGCGTAGAGGTAGTCCAGCAACGACGGCAGCGTCGCACTCGGACTGGCCGCGGCGAAGTCCGCGACGACGTCGGAGAACGCGTCGAGGTGAGCGCGCCCGACCATGCCCGGCCGCGACATGGCCTCGATGTCCAGCAACAACGTCCGTTCGACGTCCGCGGCCAGCTCCGGCAGCGGCTGATCGAGCCTGCGCCGCAACATCGCCAGCTCGCCGCCGAGCCTGCGGATGCGCCGGTAGCCGTCCTGCGAGTACGCGTCCGGGTCGCCAGGGTCGTCCAGCGCGTCGGCCAGCCCGGCCTGTTCCGCGTGCTCACCGGGAAGTGCGTCGGCCAGCACCAGCAGCGGATCGTCCACAACGGACTGTCGGCTTTGGGCTCCGGCCAGGTCCCGCGCCCGGCTCCACAGTGCCGCCAGGTCTCGTGCCGCGAGCCGCCAGCGCGATCCGGTGAGAAGGCGTGCGGCCGCCGTTCCCGCCAGCGGATCCACGAGAACTCGCAGCGCCGACACCAGGTCTCGCACCTCTGGCTCGTCCAGCAACCCGCCCAGACCGACCACCTCGACCGGCAGCCCGCGTTCCCTGAGCGCGGCCGCGATGGCCGCCATGTCGGAGCGGCGTCTCACGAGCACGGCCGCGGTCGGCGGCACACCTTCCTCATCCAGGTGCGCGATCCATTGCGCGGCGACGTTGTCCGCCATCCAGTCGAGCTCCTGGCGGATGTCCTCGTGCAGCGCGAGCCGGACGTCGCCCGGCCCGGCTCCCGGTCGTGCCTTGAGCTCCTCGACGTCCAGCCCGGCTTCCCGCAGCGGCAACGACACCGCGTTCGCCAGCTCCAGCACCTCTGGCGGGTTGCGGAAACTGGTCAGCAGCCCGAACTTGTTGGTCGGCGGGAAGTCGTCCGCGAACCGCGGCAGGTTCGCGGCACTCGCCCCGCGCCAGCCGTAGATGGCCTGCGCCGGGTCGCCGACCGAGGTGACCGGCATCGGCTCGCCCTCCCCGAACAGGCTCCTGAGCAGGACTCGCTGGGCGTGCCCGGTGTCCTGGTACTCGTCCAGCAGCACCGCGCCGTACCGCTCGCGCTCGCCCTCCGCGACCTCCTTGAAGGCGGCGAGCTGCGCGGCCAGCGACATCTGGTCGGCGAAGTCGAGCGCCGCTTCCTTCCGCTTCCGCTGCTGGTAGGCGTCGAGCAACGGCAGGAGCGCGACCCGCAGCCGTTGCGCGCGGATGACTTCCTGCAGCTTCTCCGGCAGGGCGTCCCGTTGCCGCGGTGCTCGCGGGGCGTTCTCGATCAGCGCGCAGAGCTTGTCCGCGTGGATCTGCAGGGCTTCCGGCGTGACGAGGTGCTCGCCCAGCTCGCCCGCGAGCGACAGCAGGTACCCGGTGATCGTCGCGGGCACCTTGTCGGTGTCGAGATCCTTCACCCACGTCGACACGACTCGGTGCGCGAGCTGCCACGACGCCGTCTCGGTGAGGAGCCGGACGCCGGGTTCGACGGGGAGCCTGAGGCCGTGCTCGGTCACCAACCTGCCCGCGTAGGCGTGGTAGGTGAGCACGACGGGTTCGCCGGTGAGGACGGCCATCTTGCGTTCGCCGCTGGGGTCCAGATCGTCGAGAAGGGTGGAGCCGGCGAGCCTGCGGAGTCGTGCGCGCACACGATCGGCCAGCTGGCGTGCGGCCTTGCGCGTGAAGGTGAGGCCCAGCACTCGGTCGGGCACCACGATGCCGTTGGCCACCAGCCAGACGACGCGGGCGGCCATGGTCTCGGTCTTGCCCGCGCCCGCACCGGCCACGACCAGCGCCGGCTGGGTGGGGGCGGCGATGACCTCGGCCTGCTCGGGGGTCGGTTTGTTGAGCCCGAGCGCTTCGGCGATCTCGAAAGGACTGACGGTCATCGTTGCCCTCGAACGGCGCGAGGCCGAATGTCGCGCGGGGCGGCAGTCCGGTCGCAGTACCTGAGCAACGTCACCAACACATCTTCCTACCTGGGCCGCGCGCTTCCGCACCACCCGGGGTGGTGTGTTCGCCGACCGTTCGAACACGAGAAACGCGCAGGTCAACGACTGGAAATTCGCGGCCGCGCTCCCGCAGCCCTCACGACTCGCCCCTCACCTGGCACCGGGGCTCCTGGAACACCCGGCCGCCTACTCGCTCACCTGCCGCCCGGAGGGGTGGACCGGGCACGTCGTCCGAGCAGGGCACCGGTCGCAGTCCGCGTTCTCCCGCGCCGTGTAGTCCGGCCCGAGCACCGACTCCGCCGCGTCCTGCACC
>JAVXWK010000986.1:0-4797 GCA_032230575.1 Pseudonocardiales bacterium
GCTCGCCCGCTCCGATCTCACGCACGCGCGTTCCTCGGGGCGTCCTCCAGCACGAGATCGCCGACGGCTCTCGCGCGCACCCTGCTGGCGTTGCCCGGCAGGTACGCCAGCGGAATCTCCTCGACCTCGACGATCCGCACGCTGTCGGCCCTCGCGCCCGCCGCGACCGCCTTGTCCACGGCCTCCTGGCGAGCCGCGTCGAGCACCTCGTCACGCCGGTTCGGGTCGATCGTGAAGACCCGGTCGACCTCGCCGCCGACCTGCGCGATCGCGGCGCCGATGGCGTTGGCGAACGCGTGGTGCGGCGGCCTGACGATGTCGCTGACGCCCTCGACCTTGTCCGGCACCAGCACGCTGCCGCCTCCGACCAGCACGACGGGCAACGGCGCGGGGCTCGTGCGCATGCGGTCGACCTGCGTGGCGATCTGCTCGCAGACGTGGTCGAGCACCGAGTTGACGAGTTTCCGATCGAGGTTCTTGACGAGGGCGGGGTCGCCGATCTCGGCGAGGCCGGCCGCGACCGCGATGTCCGTTGTCGTGAGCGTGTCGCCACCGAAGACGAGAGACTGCTGGGCGAGCCGGTAGCCGACGCTGTCCGGTCCGACCGCGAGGCCTTCTTTCCCTTCCCGCACAACACTTCCGCCGCCGAGGCCGATCGACAGCACGTCGGGCATCCGGAAGTTGGTGCGCACGCCGCTGATCATCACCTCGGACGACGCCTCGCGCGGGAAACCGTTGTGCAGCATGCCGACGTCGGTCGTGGTGCCGCCGACGTCGATCACCGCGCACTCGTCCAACCCGGACAGGAAAGCCCCGCCGCGCATGGAGTTCGTGGGGCCGGAGGAGAACGTGGCGACCGGGTAGCAGCGCGCGTACTCCAGGTCCATCAGCGTGCCGTCGTTCTGACTCAGGTACAGCGGCGCGTCGATGCCTTGCGCCGTCAGGGATTCCGTGAGCCCGTCCGCGATCTGCTCGGCCAGCTCGCGCAGTGCGGCGTTGATGATCGTCGCGTTCTCCCGCTCCAGCAGGCCGAGCCGCCCGATCTCGTGCGAGAAGCTGACGAGCAGGTGCGGCACCTCGGCGGTCAGGATCTCCGCGGCCTGGCGCTCGAAGTCGCCGTTGACCAACGAGAACACCGACGAGATGGCGACCGACCGCACGCCCTTCGCCGCGATGTCCGTGGCGACGGCGCGCAGCTCGTCCTCGTCGAGCGGCGAGATGACCCGGCCGTCGTACTCGTGGCCTCCGTGACAGAGGTAGGAGTGCCCGCCGATGACCTGTCGCAGCCGCTGCGGCCAGTCGACGAACGGCGGAAGTGCTTTGGTGGCGGGAAGTCCGAGCCGCACCGCCGCCGTCTGCGCGAGACCCCTGCCCTCGACGATGGCGTTGACGAAGTGCGTCGTGCCGATCATGACGGCCTTGACCGCCGCGGGTTCGAACCTCCGGGCCGCCTGCAGACCGTTGAGCGCGTTGACGATCCCGGTCGTCACGTCCGCCGTCGTCGTGGTCTTGCACTCGGCGAGCACACGCCGTCCCTCGACGAGAACGGCATCGGTGTTCGTGCCGCCGACGTCGATACCGATGTGCATGTGCGAAACCACCCCTCAGGCGGCCGACGCTTCCCCGACCACCTTACGGTTGGTCGCCCTGCGAGTCCTCATGCGGAGCAGGTCCAATCTGCCGGCTGAGACGTAGAGGGCGAACGCGAGCACCAGGGAGTTCAGGCTGGACTGCCCGAAAGGCAGCAGCTCACCGAGGATCGCGGCGGCCGGCCAGATGACCACGGTGGCGGGCACCCAGCTCGGAGCTGATCTCGGTACGTGCGGGCGGGTCGAGATGATCTCGTTGCGCCAGCGCCGCACGACGTAGTACTCGGCGATCATGATGCCGGTGACGGGCGGGAACACCACGCCCAGCAGCACCAGGAAGTGGCTGAACTGGTGCACGATCCCGGCGGCGGCGAGGAAGCTGCCCGCGCACCCGACCATGACGGTCACCTGCGCCCGGCTGATCCGGACCGCGAACACCGCGTCGAAGAAGTTCACGAGCCCCAGCGACGCCGAGTAGAGGTTCCAGTCGTTGATCTTCAGCACGGCCGTCACGACGATCAGCGCCCCGATCCAGCCGCCCGACGAGCCGATGACGCTCATGATGTCGGTGGTGCCGAGCCCGTGCGCGATGACCACGCCGACCAGGCTGATCACCCACTCCCCGAGCGTGATGCCGAGGATCGTCTGCTTGACCACGTCCCACTCGTTGCGGTTGAAGCGCGTCATGTCCGGCGCGATCGCGGCCCCGACGATGAAACTGCCGGTCACCAGCGTCACCGCGGTCATCATGCCGATCGGCGTCCCCGGAGCTTCGTTGGTGAGTGCGCTTGGCAGGTCGTCGACCTTCGTCAGCACGAGCCACACCAGCAGCAGCAGGAACGCCGGCACCGCCACGTAGGCCGTCCACGCCATCCACCGCACCCCGTAGGCCGCGATGACCGTGACCGCGATGCCGAAGATGAGCGACCACACCGGCGCCGGCAGCACCCCCGCGGCGTTCGCGAGCGTGGCGCCCGCGAGCCCGGTCTGCACCCCGAACCACCCGGTGCAGCTCAGCGCGATGATCAGCCCGAGCATCGCACACCCGGCGTGCCCGAACCCGGTCCACCGCGTGAGGATCGCCGTCGAGAGCCCTTCGCGCTGCCCGATCACCCCGACCGCGACAGCGATGGCGTTGAGCACCACGGCCCCGATCGTGAGCGCCGCGAACGCGTCCCAGAACGACATGCCGAACCCGAGTGTCGCGCCCAGCAGCAACTGGCTCAGCGCGGTCGTCTGCCCGAAGCGCTGGGTCGCGACTGACAACCACGGGTGCCGCGCCTGGTCAGGGACACGGCTGAGGGCCTGGTCGTCATGCCCGAGAAGAGCGGCCACAACTCGTCCCTCCGCCCTGTGATCGACAAGTCGGACAGTAATCGCCGTCTCACCATCGAGCTACAGACAATGTGCACTGTCGGACGAATCATCACGTTGCGATTCGCACAGGCACGACTAATTCATCGCGAGGCCGATTCTGCGCCGCGCCACCAGCCGCGTCTGGTGCACATCGACGCTCACGCCCAGCCCAGGGCGCCGCTCGAACCGGTCGTAACTGCGGCTGAGCAGCCAGTGAGCCGCCTCTGCGCTGATCAACTCCAACCGCACCTGCTGCTTCAACCGTTCGAGCGCTTCGCTGACGTGACGCGTGAGGAACGCGTGCCGCGTCAAGCTGCCGCTGATTTCATCGATCATGAAAACCATGCCGTGCGGCTCGTCGTCGTACGAATAGCTGCACAGCAGTGCCAGATATCCGGCGTCGAGCGACCGGTCCCCGATCCAGCACTCGCCGAACCTGAGCTTTCCGAGGTCCCACGGCGGCCCCTGCTGCTCCTCGGCCGCCTCCTTCGCCCACCGCCCAGGCCTGCCCGGTAGGAGGTGGGCGAGCGCGTTGAGGAGGGCGGCCGATCGCCGGCTCGGCACCTCCTGCAGGTGCCGGACCACGACCTCCCACAACTCCTCGTTGTCCGCGAACGGCCCCACGAACGCACTGACCTGCAACTCGACCTCGAGCGGATCAGTCAGCTGCGGCAACGGACGCCCGGCATCCACCACCGCCTGCTGCATGGGGGTCAGCCTCGTCCGCACGCGCGGCAGGTTAGCCCGATCGGCGCAACCCGGCCCGTTCCTTGATCCACGCCACCACACGGATCACCCCATCGAGGTCACCACACGCAGCCCGTCGACGAGCAGCCCTCCGGGAATCTCGAGCTGAACCCCGCCTTGCCCGGTGAGAACGAGGGTCAGCGGCTCGCCGAGCGCGTCGAGCACCACTGCCATCTCCACGCCCATAAACCGCTGCCAGTGCGGCGGCCAGTCTTGCGGCAACGCCCGTTCCGAAGCGAACACGTCCACCACATCGCCGCGCGTCACCAGATGCCCACGAGGCTCTCGCGTCGGGTCGGCGGGCAACACGAGCTCAGCCGCCAGCACCGCGTCGATCAGGTCCGGCTTCTCCGCATATCCGCGATGCACCAGGTACATCAACGACTCGAGCTCGTTCTCGAACACCACCTCCCGGGCCCGGTACCGAGGATTCGGCACGTACTCGTCGGTGATCTCACCCCGCGCGTCGACGAGGTACCGCCCGATCACCGCCTCCGCCGAGACCCCATCGTGAGCAGGATCGACGACGTGCAACCAGTTGTTGGGCGCGCGCCGGGCACGTTCCCGCATCTCCCTCGTCACCAGCGGCTTGACCATGCACGCATTGTGTCGAATCGTGCGCGGAGAGTCCGCACGAATGGGATCATTCACCCGTGACCGACCCGCACCAGTACCTCGCGTCGTTCGAACAGCGCCTCCAGCAGGTCCAGGAGCAGGCGAACGCCATCCAGACAGCGTTCAAGGAATCCCGCACCGAAGCCCAGAGCCCGGACGGCTCGGTCATCATCACCGTGGGCTCTGGCGGCCGAATCGAATCACTGCAGCTCACCCCACGCGCGGACGACCTGGGCCACAACGCCCTGGCCCGCACGATCATGGACACCATCCGCCGCGCCCAGGTCGAAGCCGCACGCAAGATCGAGGAGACGATGCGCCCCATTCTCGGCGACGGCGAGGGCATGGCCTTCCTGCACGAACAGATCGAACAGGGCATCGCCGTGATCGACCCGGCAGGCACCGTCGAGGAGCCTCCGCCACCACCGAGCCGTCCCACTGCCCCTCGGAGCGATGACGACGACTTCGGCGGAAACTCGGTGCTGCGATG
>JAVXWK010000989.1:0-6985 GCA_032230575.1 Pseudonocardiales bacterium
CCCCCCCCCCCCACTACCCCTAGTCGAACCAAGCTCGGCAGTGCTGTGGCCGGATCCGTTGCGCGGGCACGCTTTCCAGAGTCGGCGCGACCGGCGCGATCGTGCCGTCGCGGTTGAACCTCATCCGGTCGATCGTGGTCTCGCGGTGCATCCCGTCCCCGCCGGGGATGGCGAAGCGGTGGTACACCAGGTACCAGTCGTCGGTGCCGGGCACCTGCAGCATCGAGCTGTGACCGGTGCCGAGCACGCCGAGCTTCGCGTCCTTCTGCAAGATCAGACCGCGGTTGGTGAACGGGCCGAGCGGACTCGACGCGGTCGCGTAGCCGACCCGGTAGTTCTCGCTGCGGGTGTCGTCGATCGACCAGCTCAGGTAGTAGGTTCCCTTGCGCTCCACCATGAACAGGCCCTCGCGGAACTCGTCGAGCCCGTTCAGCCGGGTGATCTTCGAGGCGTCGTACGAGATCATGTCGGCGTTCAGCGGCACTACGTAGGCCTCGCCGTTGCCCCAGTACAGGTACGCCTGACCGGACTTGTCGAGGAACACCGCCGGGTCGATCGCCTGGCCACCACCGGGGTTGCGCGCGATGAGGGGCTGGCCGGAGTCGACGAACGGGCCGGTCGGCGAGTCGGACACCGCGACCCCGATCTTGGCCTCGGCGCAGAAGTAGAAGTAGTACTTCCCGTCGCGCTCGGCGATGGTCGGCGCCCAGGCCCGGCTCTCGGCCCAGCTCACGTCCGGCCCGAGGTCGAGGATGACGCCCTCGTCCTTCCAGTCGACGAGGTTCTTCGACGACCACGCGGAGAACTTGGTGCCGCTCCAGCCGTCGAACCCGTCGGTCGTGGCGTAGATGTAGTACGTGTCCCTGAACGTGATGATGTTCGGGTCCGCGTTCAGGCCCGGCAGGGCCGGGCTGCGCATCTCGTGGGCCTCGACCGTCCACTCACGACGGTCGCCGGACGCGTTGGTGACGATGAACTTCTTCGGCTGACGCAGGTCGACCGTGCCACCGGGGGTGATCTTCGAGCCCGGCGCGAGACCGAACCTCGGGGCGAGCCTGCGCAGATCGGTGCCGGGCTTCACCGGCAGGACAACGGTGTTCGCCGCGGAGTCGATCACCGCGGGAGCCTTGAGCGAGGCCAGCTCCACCGAGCTGATCACCGTGCTGTTCGACGGCAGGCCGGCCACCTCCGCACCCGACAGAGCGCGGTTGTAGAGCCGGACGTCCTTCATCTTGCCGAGGAGGTTCTTGTCGGCGGCGTAGACCGAGCGGCCCAGGTAGTTCGCCGCCGTCACGCCACCGCCGATGTCGGACGGCTTGATCGTGGCGTTCGTGCGGCCGACCTCGATGCCGTCCAGGTACAGCACTTCAACGCCGTTGCCGACGGTGAGCGTGACGTTCTTCCACACTCCGCGCGGTAATGCCTTGCCGGAGTTCACGCCCTGCTCGGTCGACCAGTTCCCCGTCGCGATCGCGCCCCGATAGGTGTCGCCGGTGCTGAACAGATAGCCGTTGCCGACCCCGTTCGGTGCCGTGTTGCCGAACCCGTAGAGGAAGTACGGCGACTGCTGGGCCGGGTCGATGAAAACGTCTGCCGACACCGTGACGGCGGAAGCACCGGTCAGCATGTTGTTCGGCAGCTGGACGTGCCCGCCGTTGAACGACAAAGCCCCGCCGGACCACGACATGTTGCCCGCGAGCGCGCCGTCGTAACCGTGCCCGGTGGCGTCCGCGGCGACCTGCCCGGACGTGGCGTTGAGCGGCCAGTGGGCGACGAGGCCCTTCGCGTCGGCCTTGACCGGCGCCGGGGGAGCGGTGAGCCGGCTCAGCTCGGCCTGCGTCACTGGCAGAACCGTGCCGTGGCGCGGGGAAGCGGGCAGCTTGGCACCGGTCGACATCGTCCACTTGCCGGACGCGAGGTCGGTCGTCTCGAACGGCACGTAGCCGCGGCCGCCGAACTCGTCGATGAACAGGTACCACTTGTTCTCGGTGTTGGACTTGAAGCCCGTCGGCCCCTCACCTGCGGAGAGTCCCGGGCTGGTCGGGGTGGCCTTGCCGATGCACTCCGCCACGAAGTCGTACTTGGGGTTGAGCAGGTCGGCCGACTTCTCCGCGGTGATGAACTTGCTGCACGGTGTGGTCGACGTGTTGTTCCGCTCGTCCTTGGTGTAGCGGTAGTAGGTGCCGCCGTTCTCGATGACCGTCGAGTCGATCACGGAGTAACCGGGGTCGATCCACACCTTCGCCGGGCTGAACGTGACGAAGTCGCGTGTGGTCGCGTACATCATGCGGTTGTAGGTGTTGCCGGTGTGGCCGGGATCATTGTCCGCGTAGAGCTTCGACGCCCAGTAGACGACGTAGGTGCCGCGCTTGGCGTCCCAGAAGGCTTCCGGGGCCCACGTGTTGCCCGCGGTCGGCGGCGACACCTGCACGCTGCGCTGACGTGACCAGTGCGAGAGGTCCGTGGACTCCCACACCATGATCGACCGGCTGCCGGTGCGCTGCGCCGCGTCCCAGCCGTTGCCACCGTTGATCTTCAGGTCCGTGGCCAGCAGGAAGAACTTGTCGCCCTCGGGGGAGCGGAGGATGAACGGGTCGCGCACGCCCAGTTCGCCCAGGCTCGACCTGAGGACGGGCTGGCCGTTGTTGAGCTCGGTGAAGTTCAGCGGGTTGTTGCCGTTGCTGGCGGCGGCGTAGATCTGCTCACCGTTCGGGCTGCCCTCACCGGTGAAGTAGAAGAAGCCGTAGCCGGCCAGGGGTTCCTTGGCGGGCAACGGCGCGACCGTGGCGGTCAGCTTCCTGGTCGTGCTCTGCCAGCCGCGGCTCACCTTCGCGGTCAGCACGACCTTCGCCGGCTTCGCTCCAGTCGCCGGACGGGTGACCTCACCGGTGGGGGTGATCACGGACCGGTTCGACGACGCCCACGTGATGGTGGTGTCGCCGGTTCCGGTGGTGGGCAGGGTGAGGTGCCCTCGAACATCGTCGATGTTCGCCACGGACAACGAGTCCGCGGCGCTCTTCACCACCGACTCGGCCGCACTGGCGGGAACAGGGACCAGTGCGGCCGCGACCGCTACAACGACGCCGAGGCGACGCAGGGATAACAACATCGTTGTTGTCTGCCTTCCGGTTGAAAAAGGGGGTCAGGCCCTTCTCTTGGTCCACACGTCGTAGGCGACAGCCGCGAGCAGGACCAGTCCCTTCACGAGCATGACTCGCTCACTGGGCGCGCCGATCAGCGACATCCCGTTGTTGATCACGCCCATGATCAGGCCGCCGGTGATGGCGCCGACGACCTTGCCGACGCCGCCCTGCACGGCCGCGCCGCCGATGAACGCCGCCGCGATGGCGTCCAGCTCGAACGCCGTGCCCGCGGTCGGACCGGCCTGGTTGAGACGGCCGGCGAAGATGACGCCCGCGAGCGCTGCCAGCGCGCCCATGTTCACGAACACCCAGAACGTGACGGCCTTGACCTTCACGCCGGACAGCGTGGCGGCCTGCAGATTGCCGCCGATCGAGTAGATGTGCCGTCCGAACACGGAGTTGTTGGCCATCAACGAGTAACCGAGCGCCAAGGCCGCGAGCAGCACCAGCACCCACGGCAGGTTGCGGAACCGTGCCAGCTGCACGACGACCGCCATGACGACCACACCGACGCCGAGGATCTTGAGCACGAACACCGGCATCGGGTCGACGGTCTGGCCGTAGCCGAGCCGGGCCGCCCGCTTGCGCCACTGCGACAACGCGAACCCGGCCACGAAGGCGAGCCCGGCGAGCAGGCTCACCAGGTCGGCGCCGCCCAGCGGGCCGAGGCCGATGTTGCCGAGGTAGCCGCCGGTGAAGCCGTTGGACAGCGACCGGATCTCGTCCGGGAACGGTCCGATGCCCTGGTTTCCCAGGGTGGTCAGCGTCAACGCGCGGAACACCAGCATGCCCGCGAGCGTCACGATGAACGCGGGGATGCCGAAGTAGGCGATCCAATACCCTTGCGCCGCACCGATGATCGCGCCCGCCAGCAGCGTCAGCAACACCGCGACCGGCCACGGGAGTCCCCATTGGACGGTCAGGACCGCGCAGATCGCACCCGTCAACGCCACCGTCGAGCCCACCGACAGGTCGATGTGCCCGCCGATGATCACCAGGATCATGCCGATCGCCAGGATCAGCACGTAGGAGTTCTGGACGATGATGTTCGAGATGTTCTGCGGCTGCAGCAGGGCGCCGTCGGTCAGGAACGCGAAGAGCACCACGATGAGTGCGAACGCGACGTAGATGCCGGACTGCCGCGGATTGATGGAGATCCGGCTCCGCGGAGCCGGCGGCGCGGTGACCGGGGTGGGCGCGGTCTTCGTGGTCATGAGTTCTGTCCTCGGGTCATGTACTGCATGAGGCGTTCCTGCGTGGCCTCGGCACGGTCCACCTCTCCGGTGATCCGGCCTTCCGACAACGCGTAGATCCGGTCGCACAGGCCCAGCAGCTCCGGCAGCTCGGACGAGATCACGAGCACGGCCCTGCCCTGCGCGGCCAGGTCGTTGATGATCGAGTAGATCTCGTACTTCGCGCCGACGTCGATGCCGCGCGTGGGCTCGTCGAGGATCAGCACGTCCGGGTCGGTGAACATCCACTTGGCCAGCACGACCTTCTGCTGGTTGCCACCGGACAACGTGCCGACCTGGGTCGACACGGCCGGGGTGCGGATGCCCATCGAGCGGCGGAACCGTTCCGCGACCGAGAACTCCTCGTTCTCGTTCACCCAGCCCCTGTTCGAGAGCTTGCCCAGCGCCGCCGCGGAGACGTTGCGCTGCACGCCCTCGATCAGGTTGAGGCCGTAGCGCTTGCGGTCCTCGCTGACGTACGCGAGGCCGTGGCGAATCGCCGACCCGACGGTGCGGGTGTCGATCTCCACGCCGTCCTTGATCACTCGGCCGGAGACACCGACGCCGTAAGAGCGGCCGAACACGCTCATCGCGAGTTCGGTGCGGCCGGCGCCCATCAGCCCGGCGAGACCGACGATCTCGCCGCGTCTGATGGACAGCGTGGCGTTGTCGACGATCACGCGGTCCGGCTGGGCAGGGCTGTGCACTGTCCAGTCCTCGACGCGCAGCACCTCGTCACCGATGTCGGGCGTGCGCGGCGGGAACCGGTGTTCCAGGTCGCGGCCGACCATGCCCGCGATGATCCGTTCCTCGCTCAGGCCGTCCGCCGGAAGCGTCTCGATCGTCCTGCCGTCGCGGAGCACCGTGACGGTGTCGGCGATCCTGGTGACCTCGTTGAGCTTGTGCGAGATGATCACCGAGGTGATGCCGTCTTCTCTGAGGCCGTCGAGCAGGTCCAGCAGGTGCTGCGAGTCGTCGTCGTTCAACGCCGCCGTCGGCTCGTCCAGGATCAGCAGGCTGACCTCTTTGGACAGTGCCTTGGCGATCTCGACCAGCTGCTGCTTGCCGACACCGAGATCGTTGACCTGGGTCGTCGGGTTCTCCTGGAGCCCGACGCGGTCCAGCAACGCCTGCGCCTCGTGGTTGGTGCGGTTCCAGTCGATGAACCCGCGCCGCGACCTTTCGTTGCCCAGGAACAGGTTCTCCGCCACGGAGAGCTGGCCGCACAGCGCCAGCTCCTGGTGGATGATCACGATGCCGCGCCGCTCGCTGTCGCGCACGCCGTGGAACGCGCACGGCTCGCCGTCGAAGACGATCTCGCCGTCGTACGTGCCGTGCGGGTGGACTCCGGACAGCACCTTCATCAGCGTCGACTTGCCGGCGCCGTTCTCTCCGCAGATCGCGTGGATCTCACCGCGCCGCACGCTCAAGGAGACGTCGTGCAGCGCGGTGACACCCGCGAACCTCTTGGTGATGCCGCGCATCGCCAGGATCTCGTCGGACACGGTTCTTACCTGAGCTGGTCGGCGGTGTAGTAGCCGGAGTCGACCAGTTCCTTCTGGTAGTTCGCCTTGTCGACGGTGACCGGCTGCAACAGGAACGACGGCACGACCTTGACGCCGTTGTCGTAGTCCTTGGTGTTGTTCACCTCGGGCTTGCCACCCTTGAGCACCGCGTCGGCCATCGTCACCGTGACCTCGGCGAGCTTGCGGGTGTCCTTGTGGATCGTCGAGTACTGCTCACCGGCGATGATCGACTTCACCGACGCGACCTCGGCGTCCTGCCCGGTCACGATCGGGTAGGGCTGACCGGCCGTGCCGTAGCCGCTGCTCTTGAGCGCGGACAGGATGCCGATCGAGAGGCCGTCGTAGGGCGACAGCACGCCGTCGACCTTGGCACCGCCGTAGGTCGAGGTGAGCAGGTCCTCCATGCGCTTCTGCGCGGTGGCCGGGTCCCAGCGCAGGATCGCGACGGTCTTGAAGTCCTTCTGGCCGGACTTCACCACGAGCTTGCCCTGGTCGACCAGCGGCTGCAGGACGGACATGGCGCCGTTGAAGAAGAACGTGGCGTTGTTGTCGTCCGGCGAGCCCGCGAACAGCTCGATGTTGAACGGACCCTCGCCGCGCGTCTTCAGTCCCGCGAGCAACGAGGTCGCCTGCTCCACACCGACCTTGAAGTTGTCGAACGTCGCGTAGTAGTCGACGTTCGGGCTCTTGCGGATCAGCCGGTCGTAGGCGATCACCGGGATCTTGGCGTCCGCCGCCTGCTGCAGCTGCGACGTGATCGCGGTGCCGTCGATCGAGGCGACGATCAGCAGCTTGGCCTTCTTGGTGATCTGGTTCTCGATCTGGTTCGCCTGGGTGGGGATGTCGTTCTCGGCGTACTGCAGATCGACCTTGTAGCCCTTGGCCTCGAGGGCCTTCTTGATGTTGTCGCCGTCGTGGATCC
The DNA here is from genome assembly GCA_032230575.1 of Pseudonocardiales bacterium. Classification (GTDB taxonomy): domain Bacteria; phylum Actinomycetota; class Actinomycetes; order Mycobacteriales; family Pseudonocardiaceae; genus Lentzea. Next base: position 6,824 of record JAVXWK010000989.1, read on the forward strand.
ATCGTTCCGACGACCGGGTCGGCATGGTCACGCCGACGAGCGCGCCGTCGCTCGAACCGCTCTGCTGATCAACGGTCTTCTCTGCCGAACCGCAGGCCGAGAGGGTGAGAACCAGCGCTGCGGCGGCGATGTGCGGGAACCTCATAGGCGGCGAGTGTTATC
>JAVXWK010000998.1:0-19410 GCA_032230575.1 Pseudonocardiales bacterium
CGCGGGACGACAACGCGATCAGCGGGCGCGCGCGGTACCTGCTCCGCAACGAAGGAGCGGACGGCGATTACGACGAGATCCAGACCAGGCTCAAAGAACAGATCAGCATCGGACTGGTCGGGTTGTACCAAGCGAGAAGCCGGTGCAGCAGGATCGACGTCACCATCGTTTCCGATCCGCCGCTCGACAGGCTCGAGCTGTTCGACGACTCGGTCTGGATGACGCTCTACAGCAACACCGCCGGAGTGCTGAGGCCCTATCCCAGGACGCTCAGGTTCACCGAGAGCTCGTTCCTGTACGCGAAGGAGCGCGCGGAGTTCCTGCGGATCAGCAATTCCAAGGCCGGGTACCACTTCGTCATCACGCCGGGGACGACGAGAAACGACTTCCTCGCGTTGTACGAGAAGATCACCGGCGAAACTCTCACGACAGACGGTTTCAAGGAGCTGGAAGACAAGTTCCACGCATTCCGTCGCGAATTCTCCGCTTCCGCTCAGTTGAGGAGCTGATCGATCTTGCTAGCCGAGTTCACCGGGTTGTCCGCGCTCGAGGAGCTCGCCGCTCGGGTGAAGTGCGCCGAATTTCCCGTCGTGGACCACTGGACCGACATCGGCGAGTGGTTCCGCGAGTGGGCGGCCCGGCCGGAGCTGCGCAAAGAGCTCAGGTCGTACATCGACGGGCTCACGCCTCAGCAGGCGACGTGGGTGATCGCGCACTCCCGCGAGACGACGACGCACTTCGCGTGGTGCTTGAGAGACGAGGAAGACGAGCCGTTCACGTTCTGGCTGCACGAGTACAAGCCGCTCGCGGACTGGCGCGCCGGGTACGCGGACTCGGTCCACAACCACCGGTACCACTTCTGCACCACCATCCTGAGCGGCGCCTACCTGCACGAACGCTTCGACGTCCGGCTCGGCGTCGGCGGGCGGACGGTCATCAACACCGAGCTGACCAACCGCACTCAGTGCACCGAGGGCACCACGGGCACGTTGCTCGCGCACGAGTTCCACCGCATCCCGCGGGCGGCCGACGGGACGATGACGTTCCTGGTCAAGTCACGTGCCGTCACGCCGTGGAGCCTCAGCTACGACCCGGACACCGGGATCAGCCACCGGCACGTGCCGGTCGAGGACCGACTGGAGGATCTGACGAACCACCTCTGAAGCCTCACCGAGGCCGCCGCAACACGCTTACCATCAGCCCACCCGGTGGGAGGGCTGATGATGCGTACGCGCACAACGATTCCGAGGTCTGTCATCGCGGACGTGGAGCAGCGCGTGAGGCGGCTGTGCGAGGACCTGGCCGCGAAGCTGCAGTTCCACGGCTGGCACCACGTGAGCTTCGTCCGCGACAAGGCGGTGCACTTCGCGAAGCGCAACGGCTCGGCGGAGGACATCGTCGAGGTCGCCGCGCTCGTGCACGACCTCAACTACATGGTCCGCCGCAACTCCCTGCCCACGGACGGCGAGGCGCTGCGCCGCAAGACCCTGTTCGTCGCGGGTGTCTGCATCGGCGACATCGAGTGGATCGAACGCATCGTCATCGAGGCGGAGATGCGCACCCGCCACCGCGACATCTCGCTGGAGGCGCAGGCGCTCTCGGACGCGGACACGCTGTTCAAGGCTCTGCCGGTCACGCCGGTGGTCCTCGCGCACAAATACCTGCAGGAGAACGGCATCACGCTGCGGGAGCTCGCGCACAAGATCGTGGGCGAGCAGGTGGGCAAAGCCGACGACGGGTACTACTTCTACGATGCGGAGGCAGCCGCGACCTACACGAAGTGGGCCGAGACGAACCTCTCGCTGTGGAAGTGCATCGTTGAGTCCCTCGACGACCCGTGCGTCGAGGACCTGTTGACCAAGGTGGCGTCCTGAGCACGTTCTTCATCAAAAACGGCGACAGCATGACCGCTGGCGGCTACAACGCGCGCGACGCCGTCGTCATCTGGCACGAGGTGTTCAACGAGGTGTGGGAGCCGCAGCCGGAGGACAAGGTCTTCGCGCTGCCGGACGCTCTCGTCGCGCAGCTCAGCAAGGCGGATCCTGCGCGCATGCACGACGTCGCGCTCAGTTGGGCACCGCACGTCGACTGGGGTTTCCACGAGGCGTTCGCGCACCTCAGCCAGCTGTCCGCACTCGCGCGCACGGCGGTCAGCCGGGCCGAGAAGCTCTACGTCGAGGTCACCGAGCCGGCGTGAGCCCAGCCTTCTGCTGAGTGGGCATCTGCACGCCAACGGCCGTGAGCGCGAGTTCGCGGGCGGCACGGCGTGCGGTGAGCACGGCGAGATGGGCGTGCACGGTCGCGTTGTGGCTGAGCGCCGCGTGCGCGGCCTCGGCAGCCTCCCAGATCTCCAGATTCGTCACCTGGCCACCGAAGCGGCGGTCAGCTCGGCGATCGCCTGACGAAGTCGAACATCCGGGTTGGGCATGTCCACAAAAACGCACACGCGCCGCTTTTGGTTCAGTTGCCCGGACGAGCCCGAAGATCCGCACCGCCGTGCAGCGTGTACGCGAGCCCCATGACGTTGCCTCGGCTCAGCATCTCCCACCGCGTCTGCCGCAGCGCCTCCCCCGCGCCGAACCCCGCCGCCAGCCGCGCGAGCACCATGCCGGTCACCCAGCCGGCCATGTCCTGCGGCACAGCCACTTCCGGGCTGATCACGGCCGACGCACCGCCGTCCACAAAAGCCCGGACCAGGCCCGGCATCGGCGACGTGCCCACCACCACCGGCTTGCGCGACGGCCAGTGCGGACGCGGCCACACACCCTCGCGGTCCCAGCGTTCGATCTCCTCGGCGTCGAGGAACCCCTCGCGGAAATGCAGGTGCACGACGTCCATGACCTCATCGGCCAACGCCCGCCCCAGCTCCGATGGGCTGACATAGGCAGACGTCACGACCTCGGGCGGAAGCATCGACATCAGCTCGGTCACGTGCCGCTCGGTCAACGCCCGGTCCATGCCGTGATCGACCGCCATCGACACCTCGAACGGTCGCGACCGCACCGAGACGAACGGCACCAACGGTCCGACCGGCTGCTCCAGCACGGCGGACAGGCCCCAGAAACCGAACGGGCACAACACGTTGCCGCTGTGATCGGACACCGGGCAGTGCGCGGGCACCTCTCCCCCGGCACCGAACGGCCCGAACTGCCCCACCGACGCGCACAACCGGTACGGCCCGTCGTTGAACGGCAGGTCGTAGATCAACGACCACGGCACCGAGCCGCCCGTCACCGAGGCGATCGTCAACCCGGCCGGACGAGCCCGCCCCAGCCGCCGGATCCGGTCAGCCAGCGCATCAGACCCGAACAGCCGCGAATAGAGAGCCGACCCCTGCCGCGCCAACGCCGCCAGGTCCTCGCAGAACGACGGGAAGTCCTTGCCGTACCAGGGATCCAGCCCCGAGGCGATCGGGAACGCGTGCGGCAGGTCGCCCGGATCCAGGCTGGTCCACGCGGGAACCCCAGGACCGTCGGCCACCAGCGCCCGCTCCCCGACCACCAGCAACGACGCCACCCGCGACGACAACGGCTCGAGGTCAGCGAACGTCCGCGTCAGCCGAAACCGCACAGCCGCACGGGACTCGCCGCCGCCGACGGGCAGGACGACCTGCTGGACGTGCACCGGCACCACGCCGGAGTAGATGACCAGCTCACCGGTCCACGGCACCGAGGCATAGGGCGTGGTGACCGGGAAGCTCACCCACGGGCCCGACCCCTCGGCGGGCAGCACGAACGACTCGGCCTGCACCGGCCGCCCGTTCATGCTCAGAACAGCCCGCAGTTCCAGGTCGCCCGGCAGCGGATCGGGGTGCTGCCCGACGTGCACCCACACCTCGTACTCGCCACCGGGACGCAACGCCCCGGCGGTCCCCTCGGAGGCACCGGGGAGCGCGACCATCACGGTCACCGGACGGTCCGAGGGCGAGGGAGGCGACGGCAGCGCGGTGAAGCGCACCTGCCGACGCCGTTCCAGCTCCCGGAACTGCCAGACGACGTCCTCGACCCGCCCCTCACCGGCACCGACCGGCGAGGCGAGCACGACGAAAGGCGCGCTCCACCCGATCAGCACCGAAGCCACATCCACCCCGGACACCCACGTGTGAGCGGCGGTGAACAGCACGACGGGCCGGCCAAGCCGACGCAACGCCTGCACGACCGGCGTGGTGTCCCACGAGCGCGTGTCGTGCAACGCCACCACGTCGCCGGGAACGTCGGACAACGACGGCAGCGAGGAAGCCGACGGAAAGTGCCGGAGATCGAGAACGGCGAACCGCAGCACCCGCACGGAGGTCGTGACCACGGTGGACGCCGGGTACCCGACCGCGAGCCCGGCGCTGACCTGCGCCCATCCGCCCGGATCGGTCACCGCGAGGAGCGAGCGCGACCCCAGGAACGCGGCCACGAACTCCAGCGGCGAGCCTTCGCCGCCGGAGACGGTGAACTCTACGGGCGCCACAGCCGTACGCCTGGAGGTGCAGCTAGAACGGCCAGCCCAGCACCGGCAACCCGACCACCGCGTCCACGGCGAGACCGCAGAACACGAGCATCAGGTAGAGGTTCGACATGTGGAAGAACTTCATGGTGTTCGTGGACCCGCCGCGCCGGACAACGTTGTGCAACTTGTGCGCGAAGACGGCGAACCACACGCCCGACACCGCCGCGACGGCCACGTAGATCCACGAGGTGACGGGAGCGAGGGCGAGCGTGCAGATGACGGTGATCCAGCTGTAGATGACGATCTGCCGCGTCACCTGCTGAGCTGTGGCCACCACCGGCAGCATCGGCACGCCTGCTCGGGCGTAGTCCTCCTTGAACTTCATCGCGAGGGCCCAGGTGTGCGGCGGAGTCCAGAAGAAGATGACGCCGAACATGACCAGCGCCGGCCACTCGACGGTGCCCGTCACCGCGCTCCAGCCGATGATCACCGGCATGCAGCCCGCCATGCCGCCCCAGATGATGTTCTGGGAGGTCCGGCGCTTGAGGACCAGCGTGTAGACGAAGATGTAGAACAGGATCGTCGCCACCGCGAAAGCGGCCGACATCAGGTTGACGAAGATCCAGAGGAACGCGAACGAGACGACCCCGAGCACGATGCCGAAGATCAGGGCGTTGCGCGGCGGGATGGCGTTGTGCGCGAGGGGCCGGGCCGCGGTCCGCTTCATGACCGAGTCGATGTCGGCGTCGACGAAGCAGTTGAGGGCATTTGCCGACCCCGCGGCGAGGGTGCCGCCGGTGAGGGTGCAGGCGATCAGCCACAGCGGCGGCAGGCCGTGCTGGGCGAGGAGCATCGCGGGGATCGTGGTGATCAGCAGGAGCTCGATGACCCGCGGCTTCGTGAGCGCCACGTAAGCGCCAACAACCTGGCGAGGCGACCTGGGGGCCTCGAGGACGGCACTCATCGCGGGAACGCTCCTCGTGTTGAGACAGGTGTGAAAACCAGCGACTGATGGTAACCGCGCAAAGAATTCACAGCCCGTTCGGGTGCTGGTGTGCCTCGGCACACATGCCCTTGAGACCTTTCAGAGCAACATCTGAATCTCTCAGGACTAGGCTGGCCACTGGACGTGGGAGAGACGCGGGTCAGGCTGTTCGGGATCGATTCACCAGACCCGCCCGAGCGACAAGAGTGGAGCTGTAAGTCCGTGACCGTCACCGACGACATCACCCGGCTCACCAAGGCCGATCTGCCCGACGACTGGACCGACCTCGACAAGCGCGCCGTCGACACCGCGCGAGTGCTCGCGGCGGACGCCGTGCAGAACGTCGGCAACGGCCACCCCGGCACGGCGATGAGTCTCGCGCCGCTCGCGTACACGCTGTTCCAGCGCGTCATGCGGCACGACCCCGCCGACGCGGACTGGATCGGCCGCGACCGGTTCGTGCTGTCCGCCGGGCACTCCAGCCTGACGCTGTACGTGCAGCTGTTCCTGTCGGGCTACGGCCTGGAGCTGGACGACCTCAAGCACCTGCGCAAGTGGGGCTCGAAGACGCCGGGTCACCCCGAGCACGGCCACACCAGGGGCGTCGAGATCACCACCGGCCCGCTGGGCTCCGGTCTCGCCTCCGCGGTCGGCATGGCGATGGCCGCCCGCCGCGAACGCGGTCTTTTCGACCCGGACGCCGCGCAGGGCGCCAGCCCGTTCGACCACCACATCTTCGTGATCGCCTCCGACGGTGACATCGAGGAGGGCGTCACCTCCGAGGCGTCGTCGCTCGCGGGCACGCAGCAGCTGGGCAACCTGGTCGTCTTCTACGACGACAACAAGATCTCCATCGAGGACGACACGACGATCGCGCTGTCCGAGGACACCGCGAAGCGCTACGAGGCCTACGGCTGGCACGTCCAGGTCGTGGAGTCCGGCGAGAACGTCAAGGGCATCCTCGAAGCGGTCGAGAAGGCGAAGGCCGTCACCGACAAGCCTTCCTTCATCCTGCTGCGCACGATCATCGGCTACCCGGCGCCGAACAAGCAGAACACCGGTGCCGCGCACGGTGCCGCGCTGGGCGTCGACGAGGTCAAGGCCACCAAGAAGATCCTCGGGTTCGACCCCGAGCAGACCTTCGAGGTCGCCGACGAGGTGCTGGCGCACACCCGCGAGGTCGTGAAGCGCGGCGAGCACGCCAAGGCCGAGTGGCAGAGGAGCTTCGACGCGTGGGCGTCGGCCAACGCCGAGGCCAAGGCGCTGCTGGACCGCCTGATCGCGCGCGAGCTGCCCGAGGGCTGGGCGGACGACCTGCCGGTGTACCCGGTGGACGCGAAGGGCGTGCCGACCCGCAAGGCCTCCGGTGAGGTCATCAACGCGCTGGCGAAGCACCTGCCCGAGCTGTGGGGCGGTTCGGCCGACCTGGCCGAGTCGAACCTGACCACGATCAAGGGCGCCAAGTCGTTCGGCCCGGAGTCGATCTCCACCGGTATGTGGAAGGCCGACCCGTACGGCCGCGTGCTGCACTTCGGTGTCCGCGAGCACGCGATGGGCGCGATCCTCAACGGCATCGCGCTGCACGGCCCGACCCGCCCGTTCGGTGGCACGTTCCTCGTGTTCTCCGACTACATGCGTCCGTCCGTGCGTCTCGCCGCGATCATGCAGGCGGCCGTCACGTACGTGTGGACGCACGACTCCATCGGCCTGGGCGAGGACGGCCCGACGCACCAGCCGATCGAGCACCTCGCGGCCCTGCGCGCGATCCCGGACTTCACGGTCGTCCGCCCCGGTGACGCGAACGAGACCGCGTACGCCTGGAAGGCCACCATCGAGCAGCTCGGCCCGGTCGGGTTCGCGCTGAGCCGGCAGAACCTCCCCACGTTGGAGGGCACCTCCGCCGAGGGCGTCAAGCGCGGCGGCTACGTGCTGTCCGGTGACGAGAACCCCGAGATCGTGATCATCGGCACTGGCTCCGAGCTGCAGGTCGCCGCCGAGGCCGGGAAGGTCCTGCGGGGCGAGGGCGTTGCCGTGCGTGTGGTCTCCATGCCGTCGATCGAGTGGTTCGAGAAGCAGGACGCCGAGTACCGCGAGTCGGTCATCCCCTCGTCGGTTAAGGCACGCGTCGCGGTGGAAGCCGGTATCGCACAGCCGTGGTACCGCTACGTCGGCGACAACGGCGAGATCGTGTCGATCGAGCACTTCGGTGCCTCGGCCGACTACCAGGTTCTGTTCAAGGAGTTCGGCTTCACGACGGAGAACGTCGTCGCCGCCGCCCGCCGTTCCCTTGACCGAGTGAGGGGTTAAGCAAGTGAGCAAGCCGCATCTCGACGCTCTTTCCGGCGCCGGAGTCTCAATCTGGCTCGACGACCTGTCCCGTGAACGGCTCACCAGCGGCAACCTGGACGAGCTGATCCGCGACTGGAACGTCGTCGGTGTCACGACGAACCCGACGATCTTCGCGGGCGCGCTGTCCAAGGGCGAGTCCTACGACGAGCAGGTCCGCGAGCTCGCCAACCGGGGTGCCGACACCGAGGCGACCATCCGCGAGGTCACCACGACGGACGTGCGCAACGCGTGTGACAAGTTCCGCGACATCTACAACTCGACGAACGGTGTGGACGGCCGCGTCTCCATCGAGGTCGACCCGCGCCTGGCGTTCGACACGGACAAGACCGTGGCCGAGGCGCAGGACCTGTGGAAGACCGTGGACCGGCCGAACCTGCTGGTGAAGATCCCGGCCACCGAGGCGGGCCTGCCGGCGATCACGAAGACGATCGCCGAGGGCATCTCCGTCAACGTGACGCTGATCTTCTCCGTCGAGCGCTACCAGAAGGTCATGGAGGCGTACCTCGACGGCCTGGAGCAGGCGAAGGCCAACGGCCACGACCTGCGCTCGATCCACTCGGTCGCCTCGTTCTTCGTGTCCCGCGTGGACACCGAGATCGACAAGCGTCTCGACAAGATCGGCTCGGACGAGGCGAAGGCGTTGCGCGGCAAGGCTGCTGTGGCCAACGCGTGGATCGCCTACGGCGCGTTCGAGAAGACCTTCCAGGGCTCCCGCTGGGAAGCGCTCAAGGCCGACGGTGCCAACGCGCAGCGTCCGCTGTGGGCGTCGACCGGTGTGAAGGACCCGAGCTACTCCCCCACCCTCTACGTCGACCAGCTCGTCGTGAACGACGTCGTGAACACGATGCCGGAGAAGACGCTGCACGCCGTGGCCGACGGGGGCAAGATCGTCGGTGACACGGTCACCGGACGCGCCGCTGAGGGCCAGGAGGTGTTCGACCAGCTCGCCGCCGTGGGAATCGACCTGCAGGACGTGTTCGTGGTCCTGGAGACCGAGGGCGTCGAGAAGTTCGAGAAGTCCTGGGAAGAGTTGCTCGAGACGGTGACGAACCAACTGGCTCAACTGAAGGGCTGATCACGAAGTGACCTCCGTCGAAATCGTGAGGTCACCGAACGCCGACCAGGTCAGCATCATCGCTGCTGACCTGGTCGCGGATTCGGTGCCGAGCAAGCTGACCGCGCAGGACCCGACCCTGTGGGGGCCGGAAGCCGAGTCCGAGGCGAGCATCCGCCTCTCGTGGACGACGTTGCACGACACGTCCCGTTCACTGCTCCCCGAACTCGTCGCACTGCGCGAGGAACTGCACGCCGAGGGCGTCGACCGCGTCGTGCTCGCCGGAATGGGCGGCTCGTCGCTGGCCCCCGAGGTGATCACGCGGACCGCGGGCGTCCCGCTGGTCGTGCTGGACACCACCGATCCCGCCCAGGTCGCCGACGCTCTCGCCGGTGACCTCGAGCGCACGGTGATCGTGGTGTCGTCCAAGTCCGGTGGCACTGTCGAGACCGACAGCCACCGGCGCATCTTCGAGCAGGCTTTCACCGACGCCGGCATCAACGCCGCGTCGCGCATCGTCGTGGTCACCGACCCCGGTTCGCCGTTGCAGCAGGCATCGGAGGCCGCGGGCTACCGCAAGGTGTTCCTGGCCGACCCGAACGTCGGTGGCCGTTACTCGGCGCTGACCGCGTTCGGCCTGGTGCCGTCGTACCTGGCCGGCGCGAACGTCGAGGCGCTGCTGGACGAGGCGGCCGAGGAGGCCAAGGTCCTCGCGGAGGACTCGGTCGACAACCCGGCTGTCGTGCTGGCCGCGGTCTTCGGTGCCGCGCACGCGCACGGCGCCGAGAAGATCGTGTTCGCCGACACCGGTTCCGGCATCGTCGGGTTCGGTGACTGGGCGGAGCAGCTGATCGCCGAGTCGACCGGCAAGCACGGCACCGGTCTGCTGCCGGTCGTCGTCGAGGGTCCCGGCGCTCCTGGCTTCGTGGACGCGCGTTCGGACGCCACGACCGTCGCGATCGGACCGGCCACCGGCTCGGCCCACCTCGCGGTCGAGGGCAAGCTGGGCGCGCAGTTCCTGTTGTGGGAGTACGCGACCGCGCTCGTCGGCCGGGTGCTCGGCATCAACCCGTTCGACCAGCCGGACGTCGAGGCCGCGAAGAAGGCCTCGCGCGCACTGCTGGACGCGCCGGCCGTCGCCGCCACCACGCCGTCCTTCGTGGACGGGCCGGTCGAGGGCCACGGCACCGACTGGGCTCCGCGCAAGGTCAACACCATCGCGGAAGCGCTTGCGGCGCTGGTCGAGGTGGCGCCCGACCACGGCTACATCTCGGTTCAGGCGTACTTGGACAGGATCGACGACGCGTCGTTCGAGCTGCTCCGTGCGGAGATCGCGAAGAGGACGCACCTGCAGACCACGTTCGGCTGGGGTCCGCGCTTCCTGCACTCGACCGGTCAGTACCACAAGGGCGGTCACCAGAACGGCGTGTTCATCCAGATCACCGGCGAGTCCGGTGACGACCTGGAGGTGCCCGGCCGTCCCTACACGCTCGCGCAGCTCCAGCTCGCGCAGGCGCTCGGCGACGGTCAGGTGCTGGTCGAACACGGTCGGCCGGTTCTGCGGCTTCACCTCGAAGACCGCATCGCAGGTCTGGCCCAGCTCGTCGAGGCAGTCCAGGAGGACGGTTCGTGACCGCATCCGACAAGTGGCGCAACCCGCTGCGGGACGCGGCGGACAAGCGCATGCCGCGCATCGCCGGCCCGAGCGCGCTGGTCATCTTCGGTGTCACCGGTGACCTGTCGCGCAAGAAGCTGATGCCCGCCATCTACGACCTCGCGAACCGGGGTCTGCTGCCGCCGGGCTTCGGCCTGGTGGGTTTCGCCCGCCGCGACTGGGCCGACCAGGACTTCATGCAGGTCGTGCACGACGCGGTCCGCGAGCACGCCCGCACGCCGTTCAACGAGGCCGTGTGGCAGCAGCTCGCCGAGGGCATCCGGTTCGTCCAGGGCACGTTCGACGACGACCAGTCGTTCGACAACCTGGCCTCGTGCCTGGCGGCTCTGGACGCCGAGCGCGGCACGGGCGGCAACCACGCGTTCTACCTGTCGATCCCGCCGGGCGCGTTCCCGACGGTGGTCAACCAGCTCAAGCGCGCGGGTCTCGCCCAGACGGCTCCGGACCAGTGGCGCCGGGTCGTCATCGAGAAGCCGTTCGGCCACGACCTGAAGTCGGCCAAGGAGCTGAACAAGACGGTCAACGAGGTCTTCCCCGAGGAGTCGGTGTTCCGCATCGACCACTACCTCGGCAAGGAGACCGTGCAGAACATCCTGGCGCTGCGGTTCGCGAACCAGCTGTACGAACCCATCTGGAACTCGAACTACGTCGACCACGTGCAGATCACCATGGCCGAGGACATCGGTCTCGGTGGCCGCGCCGGGTATTACGACGGCATCGGCGCGACGCGCGACGTCATCCAGAACCACCTGCTGCAGCTGCTCGCGCTGATCGCGATGGAGGAGCCGGTCTCGTTCAAGCCGGCTGATCTCCGTGCGGAGAAAGTGAAGATCCTCTCGGCGACGCGTCCCGCGGAGCCGTTCGAGGAGACCACCTCGCGCGGCGTCTACACCGGTGGCTGGCAGGGCGGTCAGAAGGTGCCCGGTCTGCTGGAGGAGGGCGGCTTCTCGCCCGACTCGAAGACCGAGACGTTCGGCGCGATCACGTGTGAGATCAACACGCGTCGCTGGGCCGGGGTGCCGTTCTACCTGCGCACCGGCAAGCGCCTGGGCCGTCGCGTCACCGAGGTGGCCGTCGTGTTCAAGCGCGCGCCGCACCTGCCGTTCGACGACACCGCCACCGAGGAGCTCGGCCAGAACGCGCTTGTTGTGCGCGTGCAGCCGGACGAGGGCGTGACCATCCGGTTCGGCTCGAAGGTGCCGGGCAACACGATGGAGGTCCGCGACGTCACGATGGACTTCGGCTACGGCCACTCGTTCACCGAGTCGTCGCCGGAGGCCTACGAGCGGCTGCTGCTGGACGTGCTGCTCGGTGAGCCGTCGCTGTTCCCGAAGAACGACGAGGTCGAGCTCTCCTGGGAGATCCTCGACCCGGTGCTCGAGTTCTGGGCGCGCAAGGACGAACCGGCGCTCGAGAAGTACAAGGCTGGAACCTGGGGCCCGCCGTCGGCGGAGACGATGACCGCCAGGACCGGAAGGCACTGGAGGCGTCCGTGATCATCGACCTGCCCTCGACCACCACGTCCCAGATCAACTCCCGTTTGGTGAGGCTGAGGGACGAGGGTGGCGCGACCACTCTGGGCCGCGTGCTGACCCTGGTCATCGTGACCGAGGACGGCCAGCGCACCGACGCCGCGATCGACGCGGCCAACGACGCCTCGCGCGAGCACCCCTGTCGCGTGATCGTCGTGGCACGTGGTGCTCGTCAGGCCGCTCCTCGGCTGGACGCGCAGATCCGCGTGGGCGGTGACGCCGGTGCCAGTGAGGTCGTGGTTCTGCGTTTGTACGGCGAACTCGCCAAGGAAGGCGCCTCGTGCGTCATGCCGCTGCTGCTGCCGGACACCCCGGTCGTGGCCTGGTGGCCGTTCGAAGCGCCGGTGTCCCCGTCCAAGGACCCGATCGGTCAGCTCGCCCAGCGCCGCATCACCGACGCCGCCGCCGAGAAGAACCCGATCAAGGCCCTGGAGTCGCGCAAGGCGCACTACGCGCCCGGCGACACGGACCTGGCGTGGACGCGTCTGACGTTGTGGCGCGCGATGCTGGCGGCTTCTCTCGACCTGCCGCCGTACGAGAAGATCACCGAGGCCGAGGTGACCGGCGAGGCCGACTCGCCGTCCACCGACCTGCTGGCCGCGTGGCTGACGGACAAGCTGAAGGTCCCGGCCAAGCGCTTCAAGGCGACCTCGGGCGAGGGCATCGTGCAGGTCAAGCTGGACCGCGCGTCCGGTGCCGTCGACCTGCTGCGCCCGGACGGCAAGGTGGGCACGCTGTCGCAGCCCGGCCAGCCTTCCCGGCGCGTCGCTCTGCAGCGTCGTTCGATCCGCGACTGCCTGGCCGAGGAGCTGCGCCGTCTCGACCCGGACGAGGTCTACGCCGCGGCCCTGAAGTCGCTGTCGAAGATCGCGAAGGGCCGCACGGCGTCCGCGTCGAAGCCCGAGCCTTCCGAGGAAGCAGCCGCGGAGTCGGCCAACGGCAAGGCCGCGGCCCCGAAGAAGTCCAAGGCGAAGGCGAGTTCGTGAGCAATTCGCAAGTGGTGGTCCACCGCGACGGCGACCTCCTGGCCGCCGCCGCGGCGGCCCGCCTGGTCACGCGCATGGTCGACGCCCAAGCCGCTCGCGGCTACGCGTCGGTCGTGCTGACCGGCGGCCGCACCGGCACCGCCGTCCTGGAACACCTGAACCGCAACGGTGCCCGCGACGCCGTGGACTGGTCCCGGGTGGACTTGTACTGGGGCGACGAGCGTTTCCTGCCCTCGGGCCATCCGGAACGCAACGAGACCCAGGCCCGCGCGGCTCTGCTGGACCACGTTCCGCTGGACCCCGCACGCGTGCACGTGATGGAGCCGTCGGACGGCAAGTTCGGCGACGACCCGGAAGCCGCCGCCTCGGCCTACGCGGACCTGCTGGCTTCCCTTGCCCGGCCTGAGGATCACGGCGACGTGCCGACGTTCGACGTGTGCATGCTGGGCGTGGGCGAAGAGGGTCACGTGGCCTCGGTCTTCCCCGCTTCTCCTGCTGTGTATGAGAAGGAGCGGACCGTAGTCGCTGTGCGCAACTGCCCGAAGCCCCCGCCCACGCGCGTCTCGCTGACCTTGGCGTCAGTCCGCTGCGCCCAGGAGGTGTGGCTGATGACCACCGGCGAGGCCAAGGCCGCCGCGGTGGCCATGGCGCTGACCGGCACGGGCGAGGTGCAACTGCCTGCCGCGGGTGCCACCGGCCGTCGCCGCACGTTGTGGCTTCTGGACACGGCGGCCGCCTCGAAGGTGCCGGCCCTGTTCAAGCCACCGCTGGCGTGATGCTCTCCGGCCCCTCAGGATTCTTGGGGGGCCGTTTTCTTTGGGGGACAACATGATTTCGGTACGGCCGGCGGAGCTGTCCGACGCTCCGTCCATTTGCGACATCAACCGCTCCGCCCTGGGCTACGAGTTCCCGGTGGACTCCACGACCGCCCAGGTGTCGCGGATCATCAAGGCGCCCAACGTGGCGCTGCTCGTGGCCGTCGACGGCGCCGACGTGCTCGGCTACATCCAGCTCAGCGACTACGAGAACACCTACTACCCACCGCTGAAGAACCTCATCACGCTCGCCATCGCACCCCAGCACCAGCGCCGAGGCGTGGGCAAGCTCCTGCTGCAGGCGGGCGAGGAGTGGGCGCGGGCCAATGGCGCCCTCGGAGTGCGGCTCGTGACGGGGCAGAACCGGGTGGACGCGCGGAAGTTCTACGCGGCCAACGGGTATGAGGTCCGCAAGGAGCAGACCAACCTCATCAAGTGGTGGTCCTGAGCAGTTCTTCCATGACCGCGACCGGCAACGACGGGTTCGAGGCCGCCGGACCAGCCGTGAACTCGCTGCCCAGCAACTCCACGATCTTCGGCACGGGCAGGTTCGGGTGGGCGGCGGCCCAGTGCCGCGCCTGAGGATCCTCCAAGCACAGCAGCAACGTCGCGCCAGAAGCGCGCGGATGCCGGGCGATCGCCCGATGCACCTCCGCCTCCTCGGCACGTTCGGCCATGAGGTGCAACAGGTCCGGCGGGCAGTGCGGACTGCGGGCAGCCCTCAAGTACGCGTGCGGACCTTGGGAGACCAGCGATCGGATCTGCGGCTCGGTCAGCGAAGGGGCGGGCTCCACCCGAGGAGAAGGCCGCTGCCTGCTGACGAGCTCGGCGACCACCCTGTCGTCCGGATCGCGGGCCAACAGGGAAGCCACGTCGGCGGGCAGGTGGTGGGCCAGGCGCGCGAGCCGGACACGGACCACCGGGTCGGGATGCGCGGCCAGCGAGCGAACGAGCTCCGACGGGGCGTCCGGGTGCTCGGCCACCACCAGCGCCATCCGGGGATCGGAGGCCGGCACGTCCGACGGCCGCACCCAGCCCTCTTCCAGCAGCGCGGCCACGACGTCCGGGTCGTCGCGGGCGAGCAAAGCCTCTACGTCAGCAACAGTCAGGTCGGACCGGCGGGCCAGTGTCAGAGCCAGGACATCGTCTGCCACGACCATCAACCGGGCGAGCAAGAACCTGGGCAGCGCGGGGTTCGACGCCAGGCCGTCCAGAACAGTGTTCACCAATCCCCCCTGGTAACACGGCAGGCATTCCCCTCGACAACGCGTATCATCCCGAATCGCGTTGAGTAGCGGGGGTTTTGTGGCGAACGGCAGTCCGAAGCGACGTCCCACCATCGGGATGATCACCGCTGGCCCGCTGATCGAGCTCGCGGGCGAGCAGTGGCGCGGCGTCAGCGACGGGGCCCTGCACCTCGGATGCGACCTGGTGTGCTTCGTCGGCTCCGAGCTCGACCACCCGGACCCGCACAAGCGGCGCGCCAACACGGTTTACGACCTGATCTCGCCCAACCGGATCGATGCGCTCGTGGTGTGGACTACGCGCGTGGGGCAGCTCATCGGGTCCGAGGGCATGCATGAGTACGTGAAGCGGTACGCGCCGATGCCGATGGTGAGTGTGGAGACCTCCCTCGCGCAGTGGCCGACCATCCTGATGGACAACCAGGACGGCATGGAGCAGGCCGTTGATCACCTGATCGAGGTGCACGGCAAGCGCCGGATCGCGTTCGTCCGTGGTCCGCAAACGCATGCGGGGGCTCAGGAGCGGTACCAGGGGTACGTGGACTCGCTCCGCAAGCACGGCATCGCGTTCGACCCCGAGCTGATCACCATGCCCGGCTCGTTCATCTGGGAACCGAGTGGCGCGGCCGACGCGGTGCGGAAGATGATCGCCAGCCTCGAGGAGCCGCCGGACGCCATCGCCGCCGCGAACGACGACTACGCGATCGGTGTCGTGTCCGCGCTGGAGGAGCTGGGGTTCCGCACGCCGGAGGACGTCGCGGTCGTCGGCTACGACAACCACACCAACGTCCGCACGCACGACCTCGGCTACATCACCGCCACGGGCGAAGGGCCGCCGGACCGGGTGCACCGCGAGGTGAACATCGACGCGGCGACGCCCGCGTTCACCACGGTCAGGGCGCCGTTCCACGAGATGGGCTTCCGGGCTGCGGAACTGGCGCTGGCGCTCGTCAACGGCGAACCGACGCTGCCGCGGCAGACCATGCCGACCGAGCTGATCGTCAGAAGGTCGTGCGGCTGCCTGCCTTCCGGCCTCGGCGACCACGCCCCGGCGCACGGACGGCTGAACATCTCCGAGTCGGCCACGGCGGCCACCGTCGCGGACCACCTGCGAGGCTCGCTCGGGCCACTGCAGGCCAAGCTCCCGGACGGCTGGGCCGAGCAGCTCATCGTCGAACTGATGGCGGCCGGCCGTGGCGAGGTCGAAGGCGCCGAGTTCCTCAAGCTGCTCGCCGCGTACATCAGGGCGAGTGCGCGCGCCGGGTGCGAACCGGAGCGTTGGTGGCCACCGCTGTTCGACCTCCATCGGTTCGTGACGGCACGGATCAGCGACGCCACGCTCATCAACGACCTGTGGCTGCGCGTGCAGCTCCTCGTCGGCGATGCGTTCGCCACGGACGCGCGGTTCAAGTACCTGTCGCACGAGCGCCACGACCAGACGGTGCGCGAAGCAGGGCAACGGCTCATCGCGTCGAGGGATGTCGACGAGCTGACGAGCGCCCTAATCGAGGAACTCCCCCGCCTAGGACTCCCCGGCTGCCACGTCATGGCGTACGACACGCCGGGCACGGCGCGCGCGCTCGTGCGGTATGAGCACGGTCAGCTCAAGGACCACCCCACGAGCCCGTTCCCCACCATCAACCTGACGCCGTACCCGTTCAGAAGGGACCACCCCTTCAGCGCCCTTTGCGCCCCGCTCTACACCGACGAGGACCACCTCGGGTACGTGATCTTCGAGCAGGGCCCGGAACCCGGCTGGATCTACGAGGCAGTGCAGCAGCAGCTCAGCAGCGCGCTCAGGGGCATCCGCCTCATGCAGGAGCTGAAGGACGCGCGCGCACGCCTCGAAGAACGCGTCGGCGAGACCGAGGCACAGCTCAGGCACGCGCAGAAGATGGAAGCCATCGGCCGGTTGACCGGTGGCATCGCGCACGACTTCAACAACATCCTCACGGTCGTGAACGGCAACAGCGAGATGCTGTTGCGACGCACCCTTCAGGACGACCCGCGCCGCATGGCGATCGAGGACATCAAGCACGCCGGCGAACGCGCCGCGAACCTGACCAGGCAGCTGCTCGCGTTCACCCGCCAGCAGGTCCTGCACCCGGAGTCGCTCGACCTCAGGCACAACCTCACCAAGGTCCACTCGATGCTGCGCACGCTCGTCGGCGACCACATCGAGCTCGACATGCACCTGCCGGACCACGTCGCGCAGGTGTGGGCCGATGCGGGCCAGGTCGAGCAGATCCTGTTCAACCTCGCGGTCAACTCCCGCGACGCGATGCCCGACGGCGGCAGGCTCACGATCACCATCGAGGACGCCACGCTCGGCCACGGCGACACCGGCCGGATCGTCGGTGTCCGCCCCGGCGAGTACGTCGTGATGCGCGTCCAGGACACCGGCGCGGGCATGGCGCCGGACGTGCAGGCGCAGGTGTTCGAGCCGTACTTCACCACCAAACCGGTCGGCAAGGGCACGGGTCTCGGCCTGTCCACGGTGTTCGGCATCGTGCAGCAGTCCGGCGGCCAGATCGAACTGATCAGCGCACCGGGCAGGGGCACGACCATCGAGGTCTACCTGCCGGTGCCGCACGAACGCGATGGCACCCCTGTGGCGCCGTGCGCGCGCAGAACCACCTCGCACCAAGGAGCGGGCACGGTGCTCCTCGTCGAGGACGACGCGCAGGTGCGGATCATGACCCGCCGCTCGCTGGAGACCGCGGGCTACCAGGTGATCGAGGCGAGCGACGGCCAGGAGGCGCTGCAGCTCGCCACGGCCCACCGCAGCACGATCGACCTGGTGCTCACCGACGTCGTGATGCCGAAGATGGGCGGCCCGGAGCTGGTCAGGCTGCTGCGCTCGACCGGAGCGGCCCCAGCCGTGATCTACATGTCCGGCTACACGACCGACGAGGTCCTCGACGACGAGGTGCTGATCACCAAGCCGTACGTGGAGTCGGAGCTCCTCGAGAAGGTGCGAGAAGTACTGGCTCAGGACGCCTGAGCACGACGCGCCACGGCAGCGCGCACGGTCTCGTCGAGCTGCTCGACGCGGAACGGCTTCTGCAGGTACCCCGCGATGTCGTGCGCGGCGAACCGGCGCTCCAGCGATGTTCGGTCGTGGCCGCTCGTCAGCACGACGGGCACCTTCAGGCCCTCGCTCTCCAACTGCGCCAGCACCTCACCGCCGGACAGCCCCGGCATGCTGTGGTCGAGCAGCATCGCGCTGATCTCCGCGCTGCGTTCGCGCAGGACCGCGATCGCCTCGGAACCGTCGCTGGCCTGCAGGACCGTGTATCCGAGCTCCTCGAGCAGGCTGACGGTGTACCTCCGCACGGGGTCCTCGTCCTCGACCACGAGCACCAGTCCAGCTTGCGACATGCGAGTCAGTATGCCGGAAACTATTCGTTCCCTGTGACTCATGCGTTGTGCGCACCAAGGTAGTCGCAGTCTAGCGGGGTGCGCTGTGCTCGGAGTTTCATTTCCCCAAGTGGATCACTTCACGCGGCGCAGGTGAGGGCGCTTCGGCTCGGTCAGCACGACGCCCTCGGCGCCCACCGCGATGTCCGGCACGACCTCGAGTTCGCCGTCCTCAAGCTGCACTACGGTTCCGCCGACGAGTTCGTCGAAGCACGCCGCCAGGACAAAGATCACGTCCTCCAGCGGCTCGTTTGGGTTGAACCAGATGGTGTTGCTGTCGCGGTCGATGACCGCCGGCACGTCGAGGTCGTCGACGAAGATGAGAGTGAAAGCCCCGAGCTGGGTTCCCGCTGCGATCCCCCGAGCTACCAGGGCAGCCGCGGCGGCGTCTGCGATGGTCATGCCCCAATAGCGAGAGTGATCTTCGCCCCGTTACGTGGAATCCGCGAGGCTCACTCGCCCGGAGCAACTTGCTTCGCGAATCTATGAAAAATGTGGATAGTGCAACATTCAACCGTTAGGGTGCGCCGATCACGACTGCTTGCGGCCCGGCTCCCGATGGTCCCGCTTCCCCGTGACGACCGCGAACCGCTCGGGATTCGCCTCGCGCTCGGCTTGCGACGGCGGCCTACGCGCACCCGCCTTGATACGCCGGCCGACCTCTGCGAGCAGCTCCTCGTCTGAGACCGCGGTGAGGTCGGTTGCGGGCGGCAGTTCCATCTCGACGCGTAGCTCGGGGTCGGTGACGTCCGCACGGGTGTGGCCGACGTAGCCGAGCGCTTCGTCGATGTCGAGGCCTACGGCGCGCGCGGCTTTGACGACGGTCTCTGGTCGGGGGTTGGCGTCGAGGCGTTGCCCTTGGCGGACTTCGTAGCCGCGTTCGAGGGTGACCCAGAGGGGCGCGCTAATGCCG
>JAVXWK010001043.1:0-3495 GCA_032230575.1 Pseudonocardiales bacterium
CCGCCCAGCCCGTCCGGTGCGAACCCCGGTGGCGGCGGTGGCGGTGCCACCAACGCGCCCGCGGCTCCCGCGGCCTACACGCCGTCGGCTCCCGGCTACACCCCGCCCGCCAACCCCGGTGGTGGCGGCGGAGGCGGTGGCGGCGGTGGCTACACCCCGCAGAACCCGAACTACAACCCCGGCAACACGAACGTGGCCGCCGCGGCGTACACGCCGTCCGCTCCGGGCTACACCCCGCCGCCGAACCCCGGCAACACGTACACCGGCGGTGGCGGTGGTGGCAGCAACTACACGCCGCAGTTCGGCCCCGGTGGCACGCCGTACCTCGGCGGGCCGGGTCAGGGCGGGAACACGGGCAAGGGTGGCACGAACATCCCCAAGATCCCGGTGGTGGGCAAGGACATCCCGAACCCGAACTACAACCCGAACAACCCGAACGCGCCCAAGGGCATGACGCCCGGCGGCATGCCCGGTGGCGGCGGTGGCGGTGGCGGCGGGGCCGGCATGAAGCCCGGCGCGATGCCGAACTTCGGCGCGGCCGGTGGTGGCGCGGGCGGCTTCGGTGGCGGACCTGGCGGTGCGGCCGGTGGCGGTGGCTCGATGCAGCCCGGCGGCGCGGCCGGTGTGCAGGGCCGCGCGGGCGGTGTGCCGATGGGCATGACGGGTCCCGGCGGCGCGACCGCGGCCGGTGCCGGCATGGGCGGTGGCGCTCCGATGGGTGGCGCTCCGGGTGCCGGTGGCAAGGGCGAGGACGACAAGGAACACCGTTCCGCCAGCTACATCATGGGCGGCGACCTGTTCGAGGTCCCCGGCGAGAACCTGCCCCCGTCGGTCATCGGCGGTGCGAAGGTCAAGAAGCCGAAGGGGACTGACGCGTCGTGATCACCCCCGAGTTCCTGTTGTCGCCGCGCGAGTTCGACGTGCTGTGGCACGAGCTGCGGCTCGGCAGGATGCCCTACCCGCTGGACGTGCCGAGCGAGGGCGAGACCGAGCAGGACCGCCGGGTGCTGCGCGAGAAGACCCTCGACGGCCTGCGTGAGCGCGGCCTGCTCGACAACGACCGGCTGGAGGAGTTTCTGCGGCTGCTCGACGACCACGAGATGTCCGTGGACGCCGTCGCGGGACTCGACAGGACCGTGCGCGCGCTCGCGGTCTCCGGCCGTGACCGGGCCGTGCTGACGATCATCGACAGCGACCGGGTCGGCCTGCTGGCGATCCGGGAGACCGGCCTCGCCCGCGAGATCGTGCGGGTGCTGCCCGACGGCGAGCCCGGCCCCGGCACCGCGGTGAACGTGCGCGTCGAGTCGCTGCGCGATGCCGTCGCGATCCAGGAGGCGGAGGAGTCCCAGGACTCCGACGACCTCTGGGGCGCGGCCGACGAGGTGGACGACCGGGCCGCGCTGCAGCAGGCGGGTCTGTCCACTCAGGACGCGAAGCAGTTCGGTGAGCTCGCGTCGAACCGCGTCGCGGGCGGCCAGTTCGGCGTCACCCGCGGCCGGGAGCGGTCGGGTGTCGTGATCAACTGGTTCGACACCCACCAGGGCCGTTACCTGATGGTCAACTCGGACGGCTGGCTGAGCCTCTCGCCGACCGACAACGACCGCATCGCCACCCGAATCACCGCCGTGCTCGCCTGAGAGCGCTCCCTTGTGAACCACCGCCGCCGGAGGACCGTGTGAACCCCGCGAACCCCACCCAGTGGGTCGAAGAGTACGAGGCCAAGCTGGCCGACCTGAAGAAGAAGTCGGAGGACCTGCAGGAGAACTTCGCGGCGTCCACCGCGACCGTGACGTCGAAGGACGGCGCGGTGACGGTGACCGTGGGCCCCAACGGCGGCCTGCAGAACCTGGTCCTCGGGCACCGCGCGGTCGAGCTGGGCGCGCCCCGGCTCACCGCGCTGATCCTGGAGACCGCGCGGCACGCCCAGAAGCAGGCGGCGTCGAAGGTCCTGGAGATCTTCCAGCCGCTCGGTGAGGGCACCGAGGCGTACCAGATGGTCGCCGACTCGATCCCCGCCGACGAGGAGGAGATCGAGGAGACCGACGCGTATGAGGAGGCCGAGGAACCGGCTCCCGTCGCGCCGCCGGTGAGCCGGCCGACCGCGGCCCCGCAGCCGCCGCCCGTCCGCGGCCGCCAGCGCGCGAACGACGACGATGACGACGACAACCAGCCCTGGTAAGGAACAGCGATGACCGCGCCGGAAACTCCACTCCCGTCTCCTCCCGGGATGAAGATCACCGAGGAGAACAAGCTCAAGGGCTCGCTGTTCATCGAGGCCTACGGCAGCCTGATCGACGGCATCGGCAAGGACGCCGAGTCCGAGACCGAGAAGGCGCTCGACATCACGTTCAACGCGATCGGCGCGGCGTCGGCCACGGTGATGCTCGTGATGGACCCGCTGGGCAGCCTCATCGGCGCCGGCATCGGCTGGCTGATCGAGCACGTCTCGTTCCTGCGTGACGCCCTCAACCAGCTGATGGGCAACCCGGAGGAGATCCAGGCCAACGTCGAGGCCACCAAGGCGCGCGCGGCCGAGCTGCGGGTGCTGGCCGAGGACCACAAGAACGGGCTGGCGACGTTCGACGGCTGGACCGGCTCGGCGTCCGAGGCCTACAAGCGGTCGATGGACGGCATGTCGCAGGAGCTCGACGAGCTCGCGAACGCCGTCGAGACCAAGGCCAAGATCGTCGCGATCATGGGCATGCTCGTCACGGTGCTGCGCGACATCGTCCGCGACATGATCGCCCAGCTGCTCGGGTCGCTGATCGGTGGCGCGATCCTCGCGGCCGCCGCGATGATCCCGACGTTCGGCGCCTCGATCCCGGCGTTCATCGGCTTCGCGGTCGGCAAGGCGGTGGCGCTGGGCACGAACATCGCCTCGCGCGTCGCCCGCGTGGTGGCGGCGCTGGCCCGGCAGATGAAGCGCATCGGCGACCTCGACGGCATCATGGCCAAGATCAGCAAGGGCTGGGAGCGGTTCGAGAACTCCGCCGACGTCGCCGAGATCACCTACGAGGGCTACAAGGCGCAGAAGGACGTCGACAAGAAGATCGACGAGGCGGTGGCGAAGAACAACTCCGGTGGTGGCGGTGGCGGCAACACGGGCGGGACCGCTACGGCGTCCGCACCGAACGCGCTCGCCAACGCCCGTGTGGGCACGGTCCAGCAGGACGGGACCGCGGCCACTCCCATGCACATGGCGTCGGCTCGCACCCAGACGGACTCGATCGCGGCCACTCCGATGAACATGGTCTCCGGCCGCACGCAGATGGACGCGGCCGAGCCGTTCCAGGCCAGGACCACGATGTCGGCTGCCGAGCCCATGCACACGCTCTCGCGGACTCAGATGGACGCGGCCGAGCCGATGCACGCGCTCAAGCGCATGGACGTCGCTGAGCCCCTGCAGCCGTTGCAGCGCATGGAAGCCGTCCAGGCTCCGATGGCACGGACGCAGATGGACGCCGTCGAGCCCGTGCAGGCGATGCACCGCGTGAG
>JAVXWK010001067.1:0-11815 GCA_032230575.1 Pseudonocardiales bacterium
CGGACGTGCTCGAAGGCCGTGAGTGCCTCGGCCGGGCGGCCGGACCTGTACAGCGCCAGCATCAGCAGCTCGTGCACGTGCTCCCGCAACGGCTCGGCCTCTGCGAGCGTCGCCAGCCGTTCGACGAGATCCGCGCGGTCGCCCAGCTCGAACTCCAGCTCCACTTCGGCGAGCGACTCCGCGGTCTGGAAGCCGAGGTGCCGCAGGCGTTGCCGTTCGGATGCGGCCCACTCACCGGGGAGTCCCGCGAGCGCGTCGTCGGACCACTCGCCGAGCGCGTCGCGCAGCAGCCGGTCGGCCTGCTGGGCGAGGCCGGTGGACCGAGCTTGACCTGCGGCGTTGCGGGTCGTGAAGAAGCGGTCGAGGTCGAGCGCGCCCTCGTCGACCCGCAACTGGTAGCCGTTGCCGACCGAGCGCAACGGGCCGTCGTCATCGCCGAGCACTCGTCGCAACCGGTGCACGTAGGTCCGCACGGTGCCGCGCGCCGACAGGGGTTCCTCGACCGCCCAGAGCGCCGCGACGATCTCCGCGGCCGGCACCACCCGGCCCCGCGCCAGCAGCAGCACGGCCAGCGTCAGCCGCTGCTGTGGTGAGCCGAGGGGCAGCTCCTCGCCGTCCCGCCACACCCGCACCGGACCGAGCACCGCGAACTCGAGGCCCGGCACGCCTCGCGCAAGCCGTTCACCCGACCCGGACAACAGGAAGGCGACCATGCGCGCATGTTACGCGTGCGCGAACCTTCCCGGTCGTCACTCGGAAGCGGGTCACCGCACGTGGAGGCGGCGGCGGGCGATCAGGAACGTGGTCACGCCGGTGGCGAGCAGGACCAGGCATCCCAGGACGATCCACAAGGGGGACAAGCCCTCCGGCGACGACAGCGGTACCTCGTGGCCGGCCAGCACGGAGTCCACCTCGGTCGTGGCCGGGGTACCGGTCGTCGTCGAACTCGTCGGAGCGGGGCTGCTCGAAGTGGTGGTCGTCGTGGTGGGCGGAACGGTCGTGGCGCGTGGGGCGACGGGCTTGGCCGCTGGAGCCGGCGGGGCCGCGGCTGTCGCGCAGCGAGCCACGCCGGCCGACCTCATGTACGACCAGCCGTGCGACCCGGAGGGATCGTCCGACGCCTTCACCCACACCGAGAACGCGTGGTCGATCGACCCGTCCAGGTCCCGCCGCAACGAGAACTCGGACCCGAAGGACGTACCGGCCAGCGTGGCGCCGTTGTCGGTGACCATCACCGTGTTCTCGCCGGTGTAGTTCGTGATCTGGACGGAAAGCGCTGTCCTCCCGGCGGCACAGGAGGCGGTGATGGCAGTGGAGTGCGCGGCGGCGGTGCCGGGAACGCCGAGGGTGCTCAGCGCGACGAGTACGGCCACGCCTGCCCACCTGGTCCTCATGCGCGGTGAAACTAGTGGTTGCCCGATGGCCGGTGGCGGGAAATGACAGTACGGGCAGCGGGACGTGCCCTCGCGGCCATCGTTCCGCGATCGGCGACAGTCCACATTGGAACAGCCTTGCTCCGCGAGTGCACAACTTGCTTCCCTTGTGGTGCACACCTCACCCGGACTGAAGACGCGGGCGCGTGAATCGGTCCAGGCTGGGGCGCGACTTCGTGTCCCCAGTGGAGGTTCGTCGTGAAGAAGATGGTCAACGCCGGTGTGGTCGCGCTCGTTCCCGGAGTCGCGTCCGCGACCGTGCGCGGTCAGATCGACATCTGCGACGACTCCGGCCGCGGGGTCGTGGTCGAGCTGCCGCAGCGCAACGGCTTCCCCAGCTACATCGTCAACCCGCGCCGGACGAACGGCCCGTGCGTGCCGTTCAAGACCGGAGGTGGCAACGCCTGGGAAGAGGCTGTTGTCCACTTCGTGTCCCCGGACCGGTATCTCAGCTCGTTCGGCTACAACCCCTCTCGTGGCGCGGCCATCTTCGTGAACGGAGACGGGAACGTCCGGGTCTACAACTGATCCGCAAGGGGGTGTGTCGGCCGCGCGGCACACCCCCTTGCGGATCGTTGACGGCGTGTCGACGTTGTGTTGACAGGCCTGTGATTCGCTGCGTCGCGGGGGAAGTTTCAGGAGGGCGGGATGGCCGCACATACCGGCGAGGACGTCGTCTCGGCGGCGCGACGTGTGCTGCAGGTCGAGCGTGCGTTTCTCACTCAGGCGGTCGGGTTCATGCTCGACCGGGGGATCAGGCAGTTCCTGGACCTGGGGTGCGGGAAGCCCGGTGTGGGCAGCCCGCACGACATGGGCAGGCTGACCGGGCCCGCGGTCCGGGTGGTCCACGTAGACCACGACCCCGAGGTGATCGAACGGGCGAGGCTCGTCACCGCGGGCACCGAGCACCGCTACCTGTTGTGCCGCAACGTGACCGACGTGGGCGAGCTGATCGGGACCTGTCAGGCCGCGGGCATGCTCGACGCACGCCGTCCCACGGGCGTGGTGGCGGTCGGGCTGCTGCACCTGATCCCCGGCGCGGACGACCTGCTGGCCCGCTACGGCGCGGAACTGGTGCAGGACAGCGTCTTCGCGGCCTCACACCTCTCGCGAGGGTTCGAGGACACCGGTGAGGTGTCGCGGCTGATCGGCGGCCCGGTGTATCCGCGGCAACGGCACGAGTTCGCCGCGATGTTCGACGGCCTGGCCCTGGTGAAACCGGGGATCGTCGCCCTGCCGCATGAATGGGGCACGCCCGCGCGGCACACCGAGGGCGCGCCGGTGCTGGCGGGCATCGCCGTCAAGCAGTGACTCAGATGGCACCGACCCGCATCGCGTACGAGACGGCGTGCGCGCGGTTGTGCAACCGCAGCCGCACCAGCATGTCCTGGAGGATCTTCTTGATCGTCCGCTCCGAGTAGCTCAGCTTCGCGGCCACCTCGGCGGTCTCGTGCCCCTCCGCGATGTACCGCAGCACCTCGACCTCCCGGCTGGTCAGCCCGCCGGGCGCGAGATCCTGCGAGGCCAGCAGATCCTGCTGCACGAACCGGATCTCGTCGAGCAACCACCGCGTGAGCTGCGCGGGCAGCTGGGCCTGGCCGTGGTAGCAGGCGTAGATGGCCCGGACGACGCGCCGCGGTGAGGCCTCGTGGTGCGCGAGCACGCAGACGACCCCGGCCCGGAACACCCGCGGCAGGTGCCGGCGCTGCAACGGTCCGCTGATGAGCACGATGCGCTGCTCGGGGTTCGTGGCCTCCTCGGAAGCCACGACGAGGGCGTCGATGAAGGCGTCGTCGACCGTGTTCGCGACGGCGAGCACCACGTCGCATCGGTGCCGCTCGTGCTCGCCGAGGATCCGCAGGTCCGGCGACGACTGCAACGCGTGCAACAGCAGCCCGGCCTTCTCCGGGGCGGTGGCCAGCCAGCCGACCGTGACCTGCCCCTCGGCCGCGGCAGGCGCGGTTCCGCCCAGCTCGGCCTCGACGATCTTCGGAATGTTCATGGTGCCGCACCTCCGTCTTTCGCCGCAGTACAACAGGCATCTGTCAACGTCCTGTCGACGTGCCGTCGACGGCACCCGCGCCAGTTGATGGACTACCGCCACGGCCTGATCAGCATCACCGCCCCCGGCCGGGTCGCGTGGATGTTCGGCGCCGAGCCGAAGGGGCTGCCCGGCGACGTGGCCGCCACCGGTGGTGGCCACGTGGGGCTTCGACGCCTACCCGGGCACGCCTTGCACTGTAGGAGGAAGATCCGTCCGTCGCGCTCGCATCGGTGATGTAGAACGTCTGTCAGGCTGATCGGGCGCGGTGGCCCGCTGTCCTGGCAGACGTGCGTGCACGGTTGTCGTAGTTCACGCCAGCCGGGTGCGCAGGGAGGCGATCAGCTCGGCGCGGCCGCCCACCGCCAGCTTCTGCCGGATCTTGGCAACGTGCTGCTCGACGGTCTTCGGCGAGATGTAGAGCCGGGCGCCGATCGCCTTGTGGGTCAAGCCTTCCAGCAGCAGCTCGCCGACAGCGCGTTCCCGCTTCGACAGGCCGTCGCCGGGACCGTTGTCCTCGGTGCCGATGCGGGCTCGCAGGGCGCGGCCCGTGCTCAGGAGCTCGCGGGCCTCGGCCGGGTTGCTCATGCGTGCGGCTGCCGCGCCGCACAACGCCATCGCGTCCCACGGGTGGCCCGCGTCGGCGAGGAGATCGGCAACCTCCGTCACCGCAACGGGATTGACGTCGCCGGTGAGGATCGCCGCCCACATGCGCGCGGCGGAGGCTCGTGGTTCGACGGTCAGCGATACGGCCACCGACGCGTCACCGGCGATCACGGCACGTTGCACGCGCCACCAGTTGTCCGTCTCGACGCACCAAGCCGCGTCAACCCGTCCGACTGCGGTGGTCATCGCGTCGACGATCGTGTCGCGTTCGAACGCGCTGCCCGCACCTGCCGACAGCTCGCCCCACGCGTCCAGCAGCAACGGCTCCACGTCCACTCCGGCGACCACCGGCGCCACCCGTCGCCAGGTTGAGCGCAGCGCCTCCACGTCGCCTGCACGGCGGGCCAGGCCGATCGTCACGGCCGCGGCCAGCACGGCGTCGCGGCGCAGGACCGGGGTGGTGCAGGCGGCGATCTCGGTGCGGGCGGCGGCCAGGCGGCCCGCTCGCAGGTGCAGCCATGCTGTGAGCAGGTGGCGGCGCGGGGTCGGGCGGTCCGCGAACATCGCCAGCAGTTCCGAGGCACTGGCGTCGTGACCACCGGCGATGAGCGCCGTCACCGCCAGGTCGCCCCACTGCTCGGCGGCCATCGGGTCGGCGGGCACGGTCGCGGCGGCCAGGCCGGCCAGCTTGCGGGCGGCCGGGGCGAACGACCCGCGCACGGCTTCCAGCGCCGCGTCCACGCCGTTCAACAACACCGTCAGGCCTCGTGGTGCTGCGCCGGACAGCCTGGCGCGTGCGGCCGCGAGGTCCGACGTGGCCGCGTCCAGGTCGCCTGCCAGACAGGCGGCCAGTGCGGCACGGGCCGCCGCGGTGACGCCTGGTGCGCCATTCAACGACGCTGCGATCACGCGCCACCGTGCGGCGGCGTCGAACAATGCTCCGTCGGCAGCTGCCGCGGCGGCTGCGACTCCGGCCGCCAGGCAGTCCTGGTCCGTGCCCTCGGTGAGAATCCGGTCCGCGGTCTCGATCGCCGACGCGGTGTCACCCTCCCGCCACGCCAACTCCGCTGCGACAGCGGTCATCTTCGCCTCCCCGCGAACCAGGCGTTCGACGCCGGCAGGAACGCCGGCACGCCTGCGACTACCACCGCGATCCCCACTGCCACCGGCGTCTGCGACACCAGCACACCCACAACTCCCAGTACTGCCAACAGGATTCGAGCCCAGTTCCGGCCGATGACAAAGGCCCGCAGCACTCCCAGCTGCAGCATCGCCACCAGCACGCCCGGCCCGAGCAGCACGCCTAGCCCGGCCAGCACGACTTTGTCCTGTGTGGACTGATCAACGCCACGCGCCGCCACCTCGATGAGCAGCGAGGCACGAACGTCACCGAACGCCACAGCCGTCACCACCAGCTCGACGACCACCACGAGCAGCCACAGGTAGACCGACACCGTGACCAGTCGGGGCCGCGGCACCTGGACCAGCTGGAACTTCGACTGCCCAGGTCTCGGAGGTAACGCGGTCACGGCGCACCCGCCTTGGTGCTCGCCTTGGTGGTGAGCGTCGGCGCAGGCGCGCTCGTCGACTTGCTGACGCTCGGTGCCGAGCTCGACGGCCAGGTGGTCGTCGTCGTGGTGCGCTTCGTCGGAGGTGGCGGAGGGGGCGGCGCAACGGTCTTCTGCGGCTGGACCGGCGCCTCCGTCGTCGTGGTCACCGCGGCGACCGTCTCCTGAGTGGTGGTCGGCGGCGGTGTCGTGGTGGTCGTCGTGTCCGGGGTCGCGTTGCTCGCGAAGTACGTGTTCATCGCGAGACCACCGCCGACCGCTGCCGCGAGCACCGCCGCCGTGATGTACGGCGTGAGCTTCTTCCTCTTGCGCTGCAACGCGGGCGCGGCAGGCCGAGGCGGACGCGACCACATCACGGTCGCCACCTCCGGCGCGGCGACCTCGCGCGCGCGGGCGGACAACGCCGCACCCACGGCGACCATTCCCTCGAACGCGGGCGTCACCGAACGACCGAGCAACGCGGAAACCTCTTGCGTCACCAATGGAATTCGGGCCGAACCGCCGACCAGCAGCACGGCGGCGAGGTCTCCGGAACGCACCCCGGCGTTCTCCAGCGCCCGCAGCAGTGCACCGGTCGTCTCGGCCAGCGCGGGCCGGATCATCTCCTCGAACTCGGCACGGGTCAGCCGCACCTCCCGAACGGAGATCCCCGGCACCGCAACGGGAATCCGCACCTCGGTGTCCGACGACAGCTGCTCCTTCGCCGCTGTGCAGGCGCGTCGGAGATCGGCGACCGCCGCCCGCACAACAGGATTCTCCGCGTCGAGCGAGTCCCACTCCAAGGACTCGACCACGTGGGAGAAAACCGCCTCGTCGAAATCCAGCCCGCCGACCTCCGCCTCCTCGGGACGGCCGGCCGGCACGAACGAGTCGAGCTTGCGCACCACCGCGGCCTCGAACCCGCTGCCACCGAGGTCGTAGACGGCGACGACGGAACCCGGCTCCAACCGGGCCTGCGAGTCGTACGCCACGACCGCGGCCTGCGGTGCCGGCACGAACAGCACGTCGGAAAGTCCAGCTCCGCGAAGGGATTCCAAGCGATGCGGACCCCACGAGGCCGGATGCGCGACGGCGACGCGACCGTTGTAAGGCGCGAGCAGCTGCGTGACGAAACGCGCGGTGAGCACGTCGGCACCGAGCGCTACCCCGCCCAGCCGCAACGGCGTCGGGTCACCCACTCGACGCAGGAACCGGCGCGCCACACGACCTGGATCGGCCAGAGCGCGGCGTTCCGCTTCCTCACCGATGACCAAAGAGCCATCAGGATTCGCGAACACCACGGTCGGCGTCACCGACTCGAGCCGCGGTATCTCGCGGCACGTGGCTGTTGCTGTGCGGGTGGATCCGAGATCCAGCCCGATCTGGTAGTGCATCGGACACCCCCTGTAGCGGCGAACAAGGCGGACGTCAGTACACGTACGTCTCATATGGAGTGGTTCAGCCAGATCGAAATACAGGGGTGAATCCCCTATGACTGTCGCGATCCCGGTGTGCGCGGCCGGTGACGAACCGGGTGCCTCCCAGATGGCAGGGGCCTCGAAGCTCCCTAACTTTGTTGGCATCCGGTCGAAACATCGTCCGGCGGAACACGACCAAGGAGCCCGACATGAGCAACCCCATCGACCTCAACGCCTTCCTCGCCGACCTGACCGCCGACCTGGACGTCGACAGCACGCAGGCCGCCGAGCAGCAGGTGCAGTCGGCACAGGTCGCCCCGCAGACCTCGTCGCAGGACGCGAGGCAGGACCAGGACACCACCACCGCCACGAACACCGAGGGTGGCGACGGCGGCAACGGTGGCATCGCGGTGGCCGGTGACGGTGGCAGCGCGGACGGCGGCAACGGCCTGGGCATCGGTGGCGCCGGCGGCGACATCGACCAGGACGGTCTGGTCAACGTCAACTTCGGCAGCTCCGCGGGTGGCAGCGGGCTCGGCCTCGGGGGCAACGGCGGCGTCGCGGGCAACGGTGGCAACGCCGACGCCGGTGGTGGCAACGGCGGCGACGCGCGTTCCGACGTGGACGTGGACGCCGACCAGGACGCCGACCTCGACTCGGTCCAGTTCTCCGAGCAGGACGCCGACCAGACCGCGGTCTCCGACCAGGACGCCGACTTCGACCTGGACGTCGACACGCAGATCGACAACGTCCTCGAAGACCTCGAACTGCCCATCTGACGCCGGACCGGCCCCGCCGCCTCGGGGCCGGTCTCCTCGGTGAGGAGACACCACCATGCTGGAAAAGCTCATCGACTTCCTGATGAACATGATGAAGGACCCGAAGGCCCAGCAGGCGTTCGACGAGAACCCGCAGAAGGAACTGGCGCGCAACGGCCTGTCCGGGGCGACCGACGCCGACATCCGGGACGCGAAGCTGATCATGGCCGACCGCCCGGTGCGGGAGGTGCACCACACCGAGGTCGTGCACGACCGTCCGGTCCAGCACGTCGACCAGACGTTCAACATCGACGACCGCGACGTCACGATCATCGACGACTCGTTCAACTCCGACGACGACACGGAGGTCAACTCCGTCGCCATCCAGGACAACGACACCGAGACCAACGTCGTTCAGGTGAAGGACTCGTTCAACGACATCGACGTCGACAAGGTCGACGCCGAGCCGCCGGTGGAGGACGAGCCGGAGCCTGAACCGGTTGAGGAGCCCGTGCTGGAGATCGAGCCGGAACCCGTGCTGCTGGACGAGCCCATCGAGCCCGTCGAGGAACCCGAGCAGGACCCCGTCGACAGTCTGGCGGGGTGACCCGGTGCCGACTCCACCCCAGCAGGCGATCGAGCTCGCGCTGGCCGCCATCAAGCGCTACGAGCGCCCTGACCTGGAGCAACGCCTGCACCAGGCCAGGAGCCGGCTCGCCGACGATCAGGTCCGCCTGCTGGTCGTCGGCGAGTTCAAGCAGGGCAAGAGCATGCTGGTCAACGGCCTCGTCGGGGCACCGGTCTGCCCGGTGTCCGACGACGGCGCCACCGCCGTGCCGACCGTGGTGAGGCACGCGGAGACGCCGGTGGTGACGCTGGTGCGGGCAGAGGGACGCACCGAGGTGCCGCTGGAGGAGCTGCCGGCGTTCGCGTCGGAGGAGGGCAACCCGGGCAACCGCGAACGCCTCCTGCACGTCGAGGTCGGCCTGCCGCGACCGCTGCTGGCCGAGGGGCTGGTGCTCGTCGACACGCCCGGTGTCGGCGGGCTCAGCTCGGTTCACGGTGCCGCCACGATGGCCGCGCTGCCGTCGGCGGACGCGGTGCTGCTGGTCTCCGACTGCTCGCAGGAGTACACGGCGCCGGAGCTCGAGTTCCTGAAGCAGGCCATGGCGGTGTGCCCGAACGTGGCCTGCGTGCTCACCAAGACCGACCTGTACCCGGAGTGGCGTTCGATCGCGGACCGCGACCGGCAGCACCTGGCGGACGCGGGCATCAAGGCCGACGTGTTCACCGTGTCGTCGACTTTGCGCTGGCACGCCTTGCGGTCCGGCGATCAGGAGGTGAACACCGAGTCCGGCTATCCGCCGCTGGTGACCTACCTGCGCAAGAAAGTCGTTGCCCAGGCCGATCTTCTGGCGCGGCGGTCGACGTTGCACGACGTGATGACGGTGATCGGCCAGGTCGTGGACAGCCTGCGGGCCGAACAGACCGCGCAGGAGAACCCGGAGTCGGTGCAGCAGCTGATCCGGGAGCTGACCGAGGCCGAACAGCGTGCCGCGGGCCTGAAGGAACGTTCGGCGCGCTGGCAGCAGACGTTGAGCGACGGCGTGGCCGACCTCAACGCCGACGTCGACTACGACCTCCGCGACCGGATGCGCGAGATCGTCCGCGAGGCCGAAGACGCTTTGCTGGCAGGCGATCCGCAGAAGATCTGGGACCAGTTCTCGGTGTGGGCACAGCAGTCCGTGACGTCCGCGGTGTCGGCGAACTCGGTCTGGGCGACGCAACGAGCCCGCTGGCTGGCCAAGCGCGTGGCGGAGCACTTCGACTCGGACCGCGAGCAGATGCTGCCGGCGTTGCGCGTCGGCACGTCCGACCCGCTGCGGTCGGTGCCGGAGCTCGCGGTGCGCGAGTCGGACAAGTTCGGCATCGGCAGCCGCCTGCTCACCGGCCTGCGCGGCGGTTACGGTGGCCTGCTGATGTTCGGCCTGATCGGCTCGGTGATCGGCCTGACGCTGATCAACCCGATCTCGGTGGGCGCGGCGTTGCTGCTGGGCGGCAAGGGAATCGTGGACGAGCGCAAGCGGATCACGACGAAACGCCAGAACGACTGCAAGGTGGCTTTGCGCAAGTACGTGGACGACGTGTCGTTCCACGCGGGCAAGGACTCCCGCGACATGCTCCGCGGTCTGCAACGCGATCTGCGCGACCACTTCACGACGTTGGCCGAGCAGCTGAAGCGCTCGCTGACGGAGTCCATCCAGGCGGCGCAGAAGTCCGTGAAGGCCTCGCAGGGCGACCGCGACGCACGGCTCGCCGAGATCAAGACCGAGCTGGCGGCGCTGGAGCGCGTGGTGAAGCAGGTGACGGCATGATCACCGACGAGGTGCGGCGGGTACTGCTCGCCGCCATCGACCTGTACCCGCAAGCGACGGAAGTCCTGCGGCGCCAGCTGATCCGGCTCGACGAGCCGTTGCGCGTGGCGATCGCGGGCAAGGTCAAGGCGGGCAAGTCGACGTTGCTCAACGCCCTGGTCGGCGAGGAGATCGCGCCCACCGACGCGGGGGAGTGCACGAAGGTCGTCACCTGGTACCGCGACGGCCCGTCACCGCGCATCGTCCAGTTCCCCCAAGGCAAATCGCTCCCGGTGGTCCGCCGCGACGGCGCGTTGGAGATCGCGCTGGACGGCCCGGCCGACCGCCTCGTCGTCGACTGGCCGTCGCAGTCGCTGCGGTCCACCACGTTGATCGACACGCCGGGCATTGCTTCTCTGACGGCGTCGAACTCCCTGCGCACCACCCGGTTTCTGTCGCCGGAGGACTCTCCCAGCGAGGCCGACGCGGTCATCTACCTGATGCGGCACCTGCACTCGGCCGACGCGAACTTCCTGGAGTCGTTCCGCGACCAGGGCGTCGCGCGAGCCACTTCGGTCAACACGGTCGCGGTGATCTCGCGGGCCGACGAGATCGGCGGCGGCAGGGTGGACGCGATGATCTCGGCGCGGGGCATCGCGGCCCGCTACCGGTCGGACTCGTCGTTGCAGGGCCTGTGCCAGAACGTCGTGGCGGTCGCCGGTCTGCTGGCCTTCGCGGGACGTTCGTTGCGGCAGAACGACTTCGTGGCGCTGTCGACGCTGGCCGCTTTGCCGCGCGAGGAACTGGAGTCGTCGCTGCTGTCCGCCGACCGGTTCGTGGACGGCTCGGTGGAACGGCGTGGACTGCTCGGCAGGTTCGGCGTGTTCGGCATCCGCCTGGCGGTGACGTTGATCAGGCAGGGCGTGACCGAGCCGTCGGCGCTGGCCGAGGAACTGGTGGCGCGCAGCGGGTTGCTGGAACTGCAGAAGGTGCTGCACACCCAGTTCAGCGAACGCCGCCACCTGCTGAAAGCACGCTCGGCGTTGCTGGCGCTGGACGGCGTGCTGCGCTCGGTCGGCGACTCGCGGCTGACCGGCGCGGTCGAGCGGATCCTGGCGGGCACGCACGAGTTCGCCGAGCTGCGACTGCTGAGCGCGCTGCGGTCAGGCGCGGTCAAGGTGCCCGACGCGGAGCTGGCTTCGCGGCTGCTGGGCGACGAGGGCGCGCATCCGTTGGTACGCCTCGGCTTGCCACGCGGCTCGGGTCCAGGTGAGGTGGGGCAGGCTGCTTTCGCCGCGTTGCAGCGGTGGCAGCGGCACGCCGAGAACCCGATGCTGACCAGGCGTTCGGCCGACGCGTGCCGGGTGCTGGTCCGCACCTGCGAGGGCCTGCTCGCCCGCCGCTAGGACTCCATCACCTCGACCTCGTAGTCGTGATCGACGCGGAGGTGCCATCGGCCGCCGTGCCACCGGCTTGGGTGCCCTGCAATTCGGGCGCGAATAGAAGAATTGGCGCAGCCTCACCGCATTGGATCGTGCTACTTTTCGCGAGTGTTCGACGGGAGATGGCCGCAGACCACCTTGCTGGGAACGCTGCGCGTCGGGGTTCGCGACCAGCTGCTCGGACTCGGTCATGAACGCAAATTCCCGGCCAAAGCG
>JAVXWK010001073.1:0-13884 GCA_032230575.1 Pseudonocardiales bacterium
AGAACAAGGAGTTCGCCCGCCAGTACCTCGCCGGTGAGATCGAGGTCGAGCTGATCCCCCAGGGCACGCTGGCCGAACGGCTGCGCGCGGGTGGTACCGGCATCCCTGCCTTCTACACGCCGGCGGGCGTCGGCACGTTGGTCGCGGACGGCGGCCTGCCGTGGCGCTACCACCCCGACGGCACCGTCGCGATCGCCTCGCCTCCCAAGGAGGTGCGCGAGTTCGACGGCCGCGAGTACGTGCTGGAGCAGAGCATCCGCACCGACTTCGCGCTGGTACGAGCTTGGAAAGCCGACCGCTACGGGAACCTGGTGTTCGCGAAGTCGGCCCGCAACTTCAACCCGCTCGCCGCGATGGCCGGCCGGATCGCTGTCGCCGAGGCCGAGGAACTGGTCGACGTGATCGACCCCGACGAGGTGCACCTGCCCGGCATCTTCGTGCAACGGGTCGTGGAGCTCTCGCCAGAGCAGGTTTCCGACAAGAGCGTGGAGTTCAGGACGGTGCGCCATGTGGAGTCGTGACGAGATGGCCGCCCGCGCGGCCCAGGAACTGCGCGACGGCGAGTACGTCAACCTCGGCATCGGCGTGCCGACACTGATCCCGAACCACCTGCCGCCCGGCGTCGAGGTCGTGCTGGAGTCGGAGAACGGCATCCTCGGCGTCGGCCCCTACCCGGACGACGCCGGCGTCGACCCCGACCTGATCAACGCGGGCAAGGAGACCGTGACCGTCCTGTCGGGAGCGTCGTTCTTCGACTCGGCGCTGTCGTTCGGCATGATCCGCGGCGGGCACGTCGGCGTGGCCGTGCTGGGCGCGATGCAGGTGTCCGTTCGTGGTGATCTCGCGAACTGGGCGGTGCCGGGCAAGCTCGTCACCGGCATCGGCGGCGCGATGGACCTCGTGCACGGCGCCCGCCGCGTGATCGTCGTGATGACCCACACCGCCAAGGACGGCACCCCGAAGCTGGTCGAGGAGTGCACGCTTCCGTTGACCGGCAAGGCGTGCGTCGACCGCGTGATCACCGACCTCGGCGTGTTCGACGTGACGCCGGACGGTCTGCAGCTGGTGGAACTGGCGCCGGGCGTCGACTTCGAGAAGGCGCAGGAGAGCACGGCGGCGCCGATTAACCGCTGACTTACCGGTCAGCGCCACCGTGGGGCATGCGCAAAGTCATGTTGATCCTGCCCGCGGTGGCGCTGTCGGTGTGCGGTCTGACGAGCACGGCTCAAGCCGAGCAGGCACCCGGCTGCTCGTCGACCGTGCAGATCGGCTCCACCGGGTACATCAAGAAGAACGGCACGAAGATCGCGTCGGTGAAGCAGTTCAAGGGCTGCGGCAAGAACTGGGCTTACACCTACGTGTGGGACTCCTACGCCTCCGAGCCGGGCGGCTTCAGTTCCAGCGCCGCCATGGTCGTCAACGGCGACCGCGACTTCGGCAGCAACGTCAACGGGCGCAACAAGCAGGACGTCTGGTCCACGGGCACCAACACGATCACCAAGTGCACCAGGGCTTATGGCGAGGTGTGGGGAGACGGCAACGTCTACTGGGGACAGACCGACGAACGCTGCTGACGGTTCGACAGCTGCGTGCTGATCAACGTGATCAGCGCGACCACCGCCATCACCGCGGCGAACACGTAGAACGTCGCGGACAGACCGATGTGCGTGGACACCGCACCCGCCCCGATGACCGGCACCGAGATCGCCAGGTACGCCACCACGAAGAAGCTCGCCAGCACCTGTCCGCGCTGGTGATCCGGTGCGGCCTGGGTGACCAGCCGCGTGCCGCCCATGAACGCCAGGCCGAACCCGGTACCGGTCACCGCGGCACCCACCAGGAACAACCCGGCGCTGGTCAGGAAAACCGCCCCCGCCACCGCGGCCATGCCCGCGATCAACGCGACACAGCCCCAGGTCGACGCACTGCGGCCGGACAGCGAGGTGAACGCGAGCTGGGACAGCCCGCCGACGCCCTGCACCGACAGGATGACGATGCCGGCAACGAGGTGGTTGTCGATGTGCAGCAGCTCCTTGGCGAGGCTGCCGCCCAGAGCGAGGTAGAGGCCGCCGACCGACCACGCGGCTAGCACGCCCAGGCAGCCGATGAGGAACGTCCCCCTCAGGGCCGCGGGCACGCCGATCCGCTGCGGCCGCAACACGGTGCTGATCCTGATCGGGGCGGGTTCGAGCACCGTCTCGGGGATCTTCACGACGATCACGACGAGCAGCACCGCACCGATCACCGCCAGCAGCAGGTACGGCGTCACCAACGGCGACGGCGCCCACTGCGCCAGCGCACCGGAGATCACCGCACCGACGGCGATGCCGAGCGAGGTCGAGGTGCTGTTGACGAGAGCGGCGATCCGGCTGTCGCGGCGCGGATGCAGGTCGGTCAGCGCGGCGCTCGCGGCTCCGGTGAAGACACCGGTCGCCAGACCCTGCACCAGGCGCGCGACGCACAGCCAGAAAGTGCTGTCCGCCGCCATGAACACGATCAGGCTCCCCAGCAGGCCCAGCACGCTGCCGATCAGGACGGGGCGTCGCCCGATCCGGTCGGACAGGCCGCCCGCGAAGAGCAGGGGGATGACGACGCCACCCGCGTAGAGGGCGTACACGACCGTGAGCGTCGCGGCGGAGAAGTGCCACCGCGCCTGGTAGTCGACGTAGAGCGGGGAGGGCGTGCCGCTGGCGGCCAGGGCCAGAGCGATCGCGGCGGTCACCGTCCAGAACGCGAACGGCGAACGAGAAGGAAGCTTCTCGGCGACGTCGGGCAGAGTTGCCTGCGTGGTCATGCGCATTCTTCCCTTTTGTTGCCAGGATCAGGTCGACCGTAGTGCGCGAATGTCGCGGTGTCGAAGACGTGCCGCGCTATGCCCCCTATAATCAGCGGGCTATGGCACGATCCTGGGGGGACGAATTGGACGGGCTCGACGGTCTGGAAATCCGGCATCTCCGGTATTTCCTGGCAGTCGCACGGGCGGGCAAGATCATGACCGCGGCGCAGGAGCTGAACATCGCCCAGCCCAGCCTCAGCCAGCTGATCCAACGGCTGGAACGCAGGCTGGACCTGGTGCTGTTCGACCGCACCGCACGCGGCGTGGAGCTCACCGCGGCCGGAGAGGTGTTCCGCCGCGGCGTGGAACGAATGCTGAGCGAGCTCGACGAGGTGCTCGCCGAAGCGGGCTCGGCCGCACGAGTGGCGCGGATCGGGGTGTGTTCCGGCGTCGCACCCGCGCTGCTCGGCGACATCGAGAACGCCATTGTCCTCAAATCGGGGACACCTGTTTCCGTGGAGTTCCGCGCGGAGACTTCGAGTCGTCAACTGGAACTGCTCAGAACCGGCGAGCTCGATTTCGCCCTCGTGCGGATGCCGGTGGACGACGGCGACTTCGAGGTGGCCGTGGTGGACGACCAGGTGCTCGGCGTGGTCCTGCACACCGAGCACCCGCTGGCCGGCCGGGCCGAGCTGTGCTGGACGGATCTCTCCGCCCAGCGCCTGCTCTGGTTCGACGCCCGGCGCGCTCCCGGTTACGCCCAGAGCCTGCTCGCCGAGCTGGCCGCGCACGGGTGGCGGCCGCGGCTGCACGCCGCGGACAATGACCGGCACGCGTTCTTCTCGCACACACTGCGATCAGTGCCGAACCTCGTCGCACTGAGGCCGCGCTCGACCGCCGACGGTGATCCCCAACTGGTGTGGATCCCGATCGCCGGGCCGGACGCGCCGCGCGAACGGCTCGGTCTCGCCGCGTTGCGCTGCGGCAGCCACGGCGAGACCGTCCGGCGAATGCCCTGACGTCAGCGAGCGGTGCGGGCGGCGATCGTCTCGCCGGCGATGCCCCAGTTCTCCTTCGCCGTCTCCTCGACGGTGACCCACACCGACTCGGGCTTCGCACCCGTCACCCGGACGTAGGTCTCGGTCAGCTCGCGAATCAGCTCGGCCTTCTGCCCGGCCGTCTTGCCGGTCACCTGGTTGACGTGGATGAGTGGCACAGCTCTTCTCCTCGCAGTGCGATCAGTTCAGTGGGGTTGGTGGCGGTGACGCGGGCGATCTGGTCGGTGGTCAGCCCCGCCTCGGCGAACCACTTCCCCGCCAGTTCCAGCCATTCGTCGACGTCGGGCTGATCGGGCTGGCCGAGGTCCGAGCTGTGCACCAGCCGCGGGTGGGAGCGCAGCACCTCGGCGAACCGCTCGCTGTCGTCGTGCCCGAGCAACCGGGTGAGCGCGGTCAGTTCGACGTACACCTGAGACACGTCGGCGAGATCAGCCAGGTCGGCCTGCGTGAGCCCGCACATCGGATGCGTGGGATGGGTCAGCAGCAACCGGTCCAGCCCCAGCGACACGGCCTCGTCCACGACCGTCAGCACCTCGGCGCGGTCGGCGTGCCCGGTCGCGATCACGACCGGCAGGTCCCGCGCCGCCCGCAGGATCTCGCGGACGGCCGGCAGCGATTCCCTGATCCTCCTGCCGCTCAACGCGGGCACGTCCATCAGCGGATGGAACGGGACGCGGTTCAGCCGGGACGCGTGGCCGCCGACCAGCGTCGGCAGGTACACCACGAGGCGCGGTCCGTCGTCGCCGTGCTCGAACACCGCACGTTCCACGGTCCGCGTCTCGAGTCCGCCGCCGATGTCGTTCAGCGTCACCGATCCCGACACCGGCAGTCCGTCCTGCCTGGCCTCCCACGCGGCCGCGGCGGTGGACCCGAGGTGGCTCTTCACCACCACCCAGCCGCCCAGCTCGGCGTACCGGCGACCGGTGGCCAGCACCGAACGCCGCCTCCGGTAGAGGTCCGCGCCCGCGTGGTGGTGCAGGTCGACGAAGCGGGCCAGCGGCTCAGGCATCAGCCCGCCAGGGAGTGGCGTAGCCGAACTCCGCACGTGCCCGGTCCAGCCTGCTGCCCGCGGCCACGGCTGCGGCGATCCGGCGTTCGGTCGCGTCGACGCGTTCCGCGCGTCCGGCGACCTCGGCCGCGTGCTCGGCGGGAATCACCAGCGCACCGCTGTCGTCGGCGAGGACCACGTCACCAGGTCGCACGACAACACCGTGGACGTCGACGGTGGCGCCGGTTTCACTCAGCTCGACCCGGTTCTTGCCGCTCACCATCGTCACACCGGTGCTGAACAACGGGTACCCGGCCGCCCGGACCTCGGTGATGTCGCGAGCCGAACCGTGCAGCACCGTGCCTCGCACGCCCTTGGCCTGTGCCACGGCGGTCAGCAGCGATCCCCAGTTGGTGCAGGAGGTGTCGCCACCGTTGTCCACCACGACCACGGAACCCGCGGGCACGTCGTCGAGGTAGTTGGCGGCGTTGCGGAACTTCGGGCCCTCGCCGACCGGGCGATAGGACACCGTGAACGCGAGCCCGCAGGTCTTCGCACCCGGCACCCTGGCCGCGACACCGCTCAGCACTCCCGTCAGGCCCATGCTGTCCAACGCGTCGGACACCGCCGGTGTGTCCAATTCGGACAGTCGATCGATGATCTCCTTCACTTCTCCCCCTCGTCCAGTGCCCGGACCGCGCTCCAGGCGTAGAAGGCGGCGGCAGCCTCCGCCACCTCGGGCCCTCGCTTCGGCACGGACAGCTCGAACGTGCTCGTCCGGCCGTCGACGTCGACTTCAGCGGTCAGCGTGAGAGTTCCCGAGTACTCGACCGCTCCCCCGGACCACCAGGACCTGGCCTTGACCGCCAGCTCAGGACCGCCGGCCCCGGCCGCGCGCTCCAGGAACAGGCCGCCGGCGAAATCCGCGTCCACCGTGGACAAGGAGAGCGACCTGGCCGCGAGCTCACCGAAAGCATCACGACCGGCTCGACTGACCGTGTGCTTCCCCAGCACGTCCTCGATTCCGGCAGGCAACGACGGACCGTCGACCGGACTCGTCACCGTCACGTCGACGTACGGGTGGTTCCACAGGTAGGAAACCCTGACCTGGTCCGCGATCGGGGCCAGCACGGCGTCCACCTCGGACGCGATGTCACCTTCGATCACACCCAGCAGCCGCCAGGTGCTCGACTTCGACGCAGGCCCGGCCGGCAGCTCGGCCACGGCCGCCTCCGCCATCGGCAGGCACTCCTTCGGCGGGCCGGGCAGCATGAGCACAACGGTGCCCGGCAGATCGATCCTGGCGCCCCACGCCGTGCCGTTGCCGTTGGGCAGCAGACTGCTTCCCGCGGGGAACAGCGCCTGCCGGCGGTTGTCCTCGTGCACCGCGAGACCGAACGACTCCAGCCTCGCGCACACCGCTCGCCACGCCGACTCGTCGTGCTCCAGCGAGAGGTCACAGGCCGCGGCCACGGCGTCCCTGGTGACGTCGTCGGACGTCGGACCGAGACCACCGAGCACCACGACCACGTCGTCGGCGCCGATGCGCGAGCGCACGCCGCCGCGGATGTCCGCGAGCGTGTCGCCCACTGTCATCCGGCTCCGCACCTGGTAGCCGGCGGAGTGCAACAGCTTGCTCACCGCGGTGCTGTTGGTGTCCGTGACGGTGCCGCTCAGCAGCTCGTCACCGACGGCGATCACCGATGCCTGTCGCTCCACCGCTCCAGACGTCAGCGCGGTCTCGACAGCGACAGCGGCGACCTGGGTCGTCGCGACACCGCCGAGGTCGTAGGTGACGGCGCCACGAGCGCGGGCAACAGTCCGCACCGCCGAGCGGATCTGCTCGGCCGGAGCCGGGAAGCCCAGGTGGCGCAACAACATCGAGACCGTGAGGAAGAGCGCCATCGGGTTCGCCCTGTGCTGACCCGCCATGGCCGGGGCGCTGCCGTGCACCGGCTCGAAGTAGCTGCCGTGCTCACCGATGTTGCCGCTCGGGGCGAGCCCCAGCCCGCCCATCACGCCGGCACCGAGGTCGGACAGGATGTCTCCGAACATGTTCTCGGCGACGATCACCCCGAACCGCTCGGGCCTGCGGACCATCCACAGCGCCACCGCGTCCACGTTGAGGATCTCGGCCTCGATCTCCGGGTAGCCGGCCGCGATCTCCTCCAGCCTGCCGCGCAGCGCGTTGCTGCTGGCCCGCAACACGTTCGGCTTGTCGGCCAGCGTCAATCGCCGGTGCCCACCCGCCCGTGCGTGCTCGAAACCGAAGCGCAGCAACCGGTCCACGCCGAACCGCGTCTGCAGCCGAAGGGTGGCGCTGGTCTCCTCGAAGCCGGACGCCTTCGCGTTCGGATGATCCTTGACCACGTTCCACAGCGCTGGGGGCAGCCCGTGGAAGTCCAGACCCGCGTACAGGCCCTCGGTGTTCTCCCGGATCACTTCGAACGCGAACCGGTCCGCCCGCACGTCCGCGACCGGGCGGACGTTGGCGTACAACGAAAGCCGCTGCCTCAGCTGCACGACCGGCGAGACGTAGGTGAGTCCCGTGCCACGCAGGTGCCCGGCGAGCTCGGCCTCGGCTTCCCGCACCGGCTTGCTGGTGATCGCGCCGAGCAGACAGGTGTCGGTCTGCTCGAGCAGGTCCCACGTGCTCGGCGGCACGGCGTCTCCGTGCTCGCACCACGACGTCCAGCCGACGTCGCCGAACCGGAAGTCGAGCGGCAGCCCCATCCTGTCGATCACGGGCAGCACCGCGTCGACCACCTCGGGCCCGATGCCGTCTCCCGGCAGTACGGCAATGCTCTTCATCGGGTGAGGTTCTCCTTCACGAACCAGGTGATGTGCTCGGCCACGAAGCCCGGGCTGTCGTGGTGCGGCCGCATTCCCGCACCCGGTACCACGACGACCTCGCCGGCCACGTGCTTCTCGGTGACCAGCTGGGAACGCTCACCCACGAGGTGCAGCAGCGGTCCGCTGTGAGCGTTCACTTCGTCGGTCAGATCGATGTCGAACAGCAACCGCAACCCTTGCGAGACGCGTCGGCACGCGATCGGATCGGTCGCCCTCGGCGATGCGTTGGGCACCGGAACACCTTCCGGCGCAACAAGTTCTGTCAACCGGTGCAGCGCCGTCGTGAGGTCACCTGCCGCCGCGGGATCGGCGACGGACCGCAGCCTGCTCGCCAGCATCTGATCGGCCTTCGTCGGTGCGGACACCAGCAACACCGGCACGGGCCGCAGTGACGGCAGCAACGTCTGTGCCACCGCGCCGCCGAGCGCGTTGCCCACGACGAGATCCGCCGACTTGGCCTCGACCTCCCACCGTGCCGCGAGGTCCGCCAGGCTCGTCACCGAGTCGTCCAGCCGCGACAGGGTGTCGGCCACTTCGACCTCGTGGCCGAGATCGGTGAGCTGCCGGATGACCGGCGTGAAGAACCTGCCTTCGTCCCAGCGCGGCAGCACCGGGGCGAGGACCAGTGCGCGGATCATCCTGCGGCGGCGAGGGACTTGGCGGCGTGCACGGCCTGCCGGTGGTCGTCGTGCACGATGCTGCCGCGCATCTCGACGGACAGGTCGAAGTGGCCCAGCACCAGGTCGGGCAGCGGCAACGCCGGCGCCGACTCGGGCACGGTGCGGCCGAGCAGGTCCGCCAGGTGAAGCACGGTGCCGAGGTCGTAGGTCGCGCCGGAAGTGCGTGCCAGGTAGGCGATCCACTGCTCGGCGACCAGGTTGCCCGGCCCCTTGCCCATGCCCAGCACCGAGGAGTCCATCCAGCTCGCACCGGCGTCGATGGCCGCCATCGCGTTGGACA
Source organism: Pseudonocardiales bacterium (assembly GCA_032230575.1). Taxonomy (GTDB): domain Bacteria; phylum Actinomycetota; class Actinomycetes; order Mycobacteriales; family Pseudonocardiaceae; genus Lentzea. Next base: position 8,636 of record JAVXWK010001073.1, read on the forward strand.
TGGCCAGACCGAGGTTGTTGTGCGCGTGCAGTCCGACCTCGGCGTCGGAGACCGACCGCACGAGCGTGGTCAGCCGGGAGGTCTGCTCCGGCAGCATGCTGCCGTTGGAGTCGGCGAGGTACACGACGTCCGTGCCCGCCTCGGCAGCGCTGGCGGCGAGCTCGACGACCTTGCGGGCGGGCAGCTGCGAGACCCTGGTGAGGTTCACGCACGTGGTGAACCCGGTGTCCTTGGCCTGGCGGACCGCGTCGAACGCCGGCTGCGGGTCACCGGCGGCGACGCACACGCGCAGCAGGCGCGCGCCGGCGCGATGCATGGCTGGGATGTCGTTCTCGTCGATGTTGCGCGGGTGCAGGATCAGACCGACGTGCTCGGGACCGACTTCTTCCGCGATCGCGGCGATGTAATCGTCGTCCCCACGGCCGGTCAGACCGAGGTTCGGGGTCGGCTTGAACGAGCCCTTGCGGTAGGCGATCTCCACCCAGTCGAACCCGGCGGCGACACTCAGCCGGGCGTGCGCACGTGCGTAGTCGAGGTCGAATCCGAAACCATTGCGGTAACCGCCGTCCCGCAATGTGACATCGATGTTGACGAGCGTCACAGTTCCCCCTGTATTGTTCACAAACCAGCTCAAATCGAGCGCACTCCCAGGAGCTTCCCCAAGCTCCGCCCCCACGAAGTCGCTTTCTTGCGACTCGAAGTTATTTTTCAGCGATTCACCGCGTCAAGTTGGATCACGGCTATGCCCGGTATAGCCCGGCGGCTATCCAGATCGATTCCGTTGAGCGATCAGGCTGGTCAGGAGATAGCCACGACCTCCCCGGTCGCGTCACCTCCGGCGAGCGTGTGTCGACGCCCACAAATTCACCGGAAATTACCGGCCGGTAACGTAAAAGGTGAAGTAAAGAGTGCTTCCACAAATCCTCTCGCCCTACTGTGGAAGGTATGGGGATTCGCTTGTCGGTGCTGGACACGTCGCCGATCGTCCAGGGCTCGACACCGCGGGAAGCGCTGCACAACACGGTCGACCTCGCGGAGCTGGCGGAGGAGCTCGGGTTTCACCGGTACTGGGTGCCGGAGCACCACGGCATGCGTGGGGTCGCCAGCTCCGCTCCGGCCGTGCTGGTCGGGCACCTGGCAACGCTCACATCGCGGCTGCGCGTCGGATCCGGTGGCGTGCTGCTGCCGAACCACCCGCCGCTCGTCGTGGCCGAGCAGTTCGGGACGCTCGCGGCGCTGCACCCCGGCCGGATCGATCTCGGCATCGGACGGGCGCCGGGTGGGGCGCCGCACGTGGTCTCCACTCTGCGCCGAACTGAGCGGCCGTACCGCGAGCAGTTGGAGGAGCTACAGGTGTTGCTCGATCCGGCGGACACCGTCGCGGTGCCGGTGAAGGGCGGCAACGTGCCTCAGCTCTGGCTGCTCGGGTCGTCGCCGGACACCGCCGAACTGGCGGCTTCGCTGGGGGTGCCGTTCGCCTTCGCGCGGCACCTCAGCCCTGATCTGGCGTGCAAGGCCGACCTGGTCAGCGTCTCGGTGATCGCAGCGGAGGACGACGCGCGGGCCGAGTGGCTGGCCGGGCCGATCAGGACGAAGGTGCGCAGCCGCCGGGAGGGCAACCGGATTCTGTTGCCCAGCCCCGAGGACGCGGCCGCGCACCCCGCTCCCGACGACGGCCGCGTGCTGGTCGGCGGGCCTTCGACGATCACACGCAGACTCCAAGCCGTGCTCGACGAGACGGGCACCCAGGAGCTGATGATCACCTCGCCGATCTACCACCACGCGGACCGTCGCCGCAGCTACGAGCTGATCGCCGCCATCGCGGGCGACCTCAGCTCCTCTGCGCGTTCTGGAACAGCGGAGCCGTGATCTTCCAGCTGAACTGGGGCCCGCCGAGGTGCCGGACGTCGGCCAACCGGAAGCTCTGGGTGTTCACCCCCACAACGGCGTTTCCGCTGATCCTCGGGCCGCCGCTGGCACCGCCGCCCATGTCGCACGGCACGCCCCACAAGTTCTCGCCGCCGGGGTGGAGGGCGGGCGTGCCCCAGCACTGCGCGAGCCGCTGACCGGTGAACTCCGGCCTGCCCTGGTGGCCGGGCTGACCGGCCGCCCGCGGGTACCCGTACTCGTGCGCCGGACGATCACCCGGCCTGCCGAAGGCGATGTTCTCGCTCGCGTTCGACGGCTTGTCCAGCACCAGGAACGCCTGGTCGTACTCGGACTGCTGGTCGTCGGCGATCCACATCTGGTTCACCACGACCCTGCGCACCACGAACTCGCCGAACGGCCGCGCGCCGTCCCGGAATCCCGGCACGAACAGCAGCTTCGAGTGCCACCGAGGGTCCTGGCCGATGAGGTTCGCGGTGTGCGCGCAATGCCCGCCCGTGACGGCAGTCCGCCTGTTAGCGCTCACCACCAAGGTTGCGGTGCAGCTCGAGTCCTCGCCGTCGCGGTCGACGAAGAACAACCGGCCGATGGTCTTGCTGACCGGCCCCGGCGCGCCGTCCGGGCCGTCGACAGGCGCGGTTCCGGGCGGTGCTGAGGGTCCGGTCGGCATCGCCGCGATCCGCTCGGGCGTCCAGTAGACAGCAACGCCGTCGGTGTTGAGATCGTGCACAACGACGTCGGTGTCGGGAGAAGCCGCTGCCACAGCCGGTACTCCGAGCAGCAGCAGGGCAACCACGCTGAGTATTCGCATGCCGCGACCGTGGCAGTCAGTTGTGAGGATCTTGTGCGGTCGGGGTCCGCATCCCGTGCGGCGGCCGCGCGAATGACTATGTTGCGACGCATGGGCAAGTGCGTGCTGGTGGCCGAGGACAACGTGATGCAGGCCGACATGCTCGGGAGATACCTGCGCCAGGAGGGCTACCAGGTGCGGCTCGTGCACGACGGCGGGGCCGCGATCGACGAGGTCCGCCGCAACCCGCCCGACCTGCTGATCCTCGACGTCATGATGCCAGGAGTGGACGGTCTGGACGTGGTTCGGGTGCTGCGCAACGAGACCGACATCCCCGTGCTCATGCTCACCGCCAAGTCCACTGAGGACGATCTGCTGCACGGTCTCGATCTGGGCGCCGACGACTACGTCACGAAGCCCTACAGCCCGCGCGAGCTGATGGCCCGAGTGCGCACGCTGTTGAGGCGGGTCCAACGGACCAGCGCGAACTCCGGCATCGAGCTCGGCGACCTGACGATCGACCCCGACCGGCACGAGGTGAGCGTGCGCGACACACCTGTCGAGTGCACCGCGTCGGAGTTCCGGATCCTGCACACCATGGCGGCGAGCCCTGGCCGGGTGTTCAGCCGCGGGCAGCTGCTCAGCGCCGTGCACGGCCTCGACGGCTACATCACCGAACGCACGATCGACGCGCACGTCATGAACCTGCGCAAGAAGATCGAGGTCCAGCCGCGCAGGCCGGCGTACCTGCTGACCGTGCACGGTGTCGGCTACAAGCTGGTGGACGGGTCCGGTGCATAGCGTCCTGGCGCGGCTGCTGGCCGCGTCCGTGCTCGTCGCGATCTGCTCGATCACCGCGACGGCCTGGCTCGCCGCGCAGAGCACGTCCACGTCGATCAAACAGGAGCTCGGCGCCGCGCTGGCCGGTGACGCCGCGACCTACCGCACGCTCATCACGTTCGCCGTCGAGCACCGCGGCTGGGACGGCGTGACGCTGCAGGCCGGCAACCGCCGCCTGATCCTCACCACGCCCGACCGCGAGGTCATCGCCGACACCGGCGCGAACCTCGACCCGAGCCAGCTGCCCGCCGTGCCGTCCGCGGTGATCAACCCGCTGGAGCTGGACCTGACACAGGCCCAGGACGCACCGCCCGACCGGATCGACGCGCGGATCACCGGCCCGTTCCAGCTGACCGACCGGGAGAAGGGCAGTCTCGCGGAGGACTGGCAGCTCTACACGCTGCGCTGCGTCGGACCGGCCGTCCTCGAGGAGATGAAGACGACGTCCTGGGGCCGTCCGATCGTGAACGTCGACAGGACTCAGCCCCAGCCCGCGACGGAGGCCTGCATCGCGGCGGAGCAACGGCTGAGCACGCTCACACTGGGCGAGTCGGCGGCGTTCAACGACCTCGACCTCCGCGTCAACGACTGCCTGCGCCAGCGCGGCCTGCCCGCCGAGCAGATCAAGCTCAACGGGTCGTGGCAGCCCTTCGCCTCCAACGCGGAATGCCTGGCGAGCGCACGCCGCGCCCAGCTGCAGCCTTATGTGGCACCGGCGGCACTGTTGTTCGTCACCGACGCGGCCGGCAAGACCACGCAGGCCACCGTCGTGAAGTTCGACGTGGGCCGGATCGTGCTGGTCGCGGCGATCGTGCTGGTGCTGACCGTCGGTGTGAGCGTGGTCGTGGCTTTGCGGATGACCAGGCCGTTGCGCACGCTCACAGCCGCCGCCGAACGCATGCAGCACGGCGAGGACGCCCAGGTCGACATCCGGTCGCGCAGCGAGATCGGCCAGCTCGCGCGGGCGTTCAACGACATGGCCGCGCACAGGGCCCGCACCGATGCCCAGCGCAAGGCCATGACCAGCGACATCTCGCACGAGCTGCGCAACCCGCTGGGCACGATCCGCAGCTGGCTGGAGGGCGCCCGTGACGGCATGGTCGAGCTGGACCACACCACGTTGACCGCGCTGCTCGACGAGGCGCTGGTGTTGCAGCACCTCATCGACGACCTCCAGGACCTCGCGCTGGCCGACGCGGGCGAGCTCCGGCTGCACCCGTCGCCGGTCGACCTGCGCGAGCTGTTCGACCAGCTCGTCGCCGCGCATCCTTCGCTGGTCGCAGAGGGTGGCGGCGTGGTTCAGGCAGATCCCGTGCGGCTGCGGCAGATCCTCACCAATCTGGTCACGAACGCGCTGCGCTACACGCCTTCCGACGGCACGGTTCGCTTGTGGACGGACGGCCGCCGGATCACCGTGAGCGACACGGGTTCCGGTATCTCCGCCGAGGACCTGCCGCATGTGTTCGACAGGTTCTGGCGCGCCGACCGCTCGCGTACCCGCGACACCGGCGGGAGTGGCCTCGGCCTGGCGATCGTGCATGCCCTGGTGAGCGCTCACAACGGCACGATCACCGTGGAGAGCACGGCCGGGCGCGGTACGACGTTCACGATCACGCTCCCGAGCCAGAAGAATCCAACACGCTGAGCGCACATCTTCCTCACAACCGCTCGGCAGCATCGCAGCCATGAACCCCAGGCTGTTGATCGGCGCTGCCGTGCTGCTGCTTTCCGC